>HF989497.1:36683-38545 GCA_000432175.1 Eubacterium sp. CAG:786 | reverse complement strand
TACGCGCGAAAGCGTCGCGCACAAAGCCCTCTTTAGCCCGCAGCTCTGCCTCGTATGAAATATGCCGGAAGCAGCAGCCCCCGCACTTCCCGTAAACCGGGCAGTCGTCTGCAACGCGGTCGGCAGAAGCTGTGATTATCTTTTCGACCCTGCCGTAAGCGTAGCTTTTGAGCGCCTTTACCACCCGGCAGGAAACAACGTCCCCGACAGCGGTCAGCGGAACGAACAAAACGCCCCTGACGCCGGTCAGCGGACCGAACCCAGCCATTCCGCGGCCGTCGGAGTTATCTTCTTTATAGTGACCCACGCCGCTGCCCTCGTTCGTGAGCGCAGTGATCTCCAGCGTGATGATATCGTTCTTTGCCAGCGGCATCAGATCTCACCCAGGCTCTTAGCCTTGAGGTATGCGTATATGAAGCCGTCGATGTCGCCGTCCATTACTGCCTGGATATTACCGCTCTCATAGCCGGTGCGGGTGTCCTTTGCAAGCGTGTACGGCATGAACACATAGGAGCGTATCTGGCTGCCCCACTCGATCTTGAGCTGCTCGCCCTTGATATCGCTGATCTTTTCGAGGTGCTCGCGCTCCTTTATCTCGACCAGCTTGGACATCAGCATTTTCATCGCGAAATCACGGTTCTGGACCTGCGAACGCTGGGTCTGGCAGGCAACAACGATGCCCGTGGGCTTGTGGATAAGTCTTACCGCTGAGGAAGTCTTGTTGATGTGCTGACCGCCTGCGCCGCTCGCACGGAACACTTCCATGATGATATCCTCGTCGCGTATCTCAACGGAGACGTCCTTTTCGATCTCGGGCATTACTTCGACGCTGGCAAAGCTTGTGTGTCTGCGGCCCTGTGCGTCGAACGGAGAAACGCGCACCAGTCTGTGCACGCCGTTCTCAGACTTCAGGAAGCCGTAGGCGTTGAACCCCTGAATGTGGATAGAAGCGCTCTTTATTCCGGCTTCTTCGCCGTCCAGGATATCAAGCACCTCCGTCTTGAAGCCGTGACGGTCCGCCCACTTCATATACATTCTGACCAGCATGGACACCCAGTCCTGAGCCTCTGTTCCACCTGCGCCCGCATGGAATGTGAGAATTGCATTGGAACTGTCATACTCGCCGGTCATGAGGGTAGCAAGCTTCTGCTCCTCGAATTCGGTTTTGACCTTTTCAGCGAGTTCCCTTACCTCGTCAACGGCGCTCTCGTCGTTTTCTTCCTCGGCAAGCTCTATCATCGCAAGAACGTCGTCGTGGTTGGTCTTGAGCCTGTTGAAATTCTCGATCGTGTTCTTATACTGTCCGATCTGCTGCTGAACTGCCTGAGCCTTCTCGGGGTCGTCCCAGAATGTCGGCTCGGTGGACTTCATCTCCAGCTCGTCTACCTTGATCTGGATACCGTCGAGGTTCAGCGCGCCCCTGAGTTCTTCTATCTGCGGTGTGAGCGCTTCCATCGCAAGTCTTGTTTCATCGTACTGTATCATAGCTTCTCCTATATAATTAGTTTCAAAAGTATTCTTGCTCATAAAAATACCCATTATCCTTTATAGTATATCACAAATCTGATGGATTTGCAATACCCATAGCGGATTTTTCCACGGGTATCTGCGAAATTCACGGCTAATGTACAACTATCCGCTGTTAATAGCAAAACGACCGCCCCATTCAGGGACGGTCACAGCTTGTTGAAAAAGTAGATTTTGCCCGCAAAGCGGGCTTTTGAAATCTGTTTTTTGTCACGGGTCTCCCGGGACAAAAAACACTTCTATCCCAGCAAGTGTGCTGGCTTGGCTTAGCCAAGCCAGGGGATAGTTTCCTGTCGGAAAAGTCGTAAGACTTTTTCGACAGACTGCGACCGCCC
>HF989497.1:6946-36642 GCA_000432175.1 Eubacterium sp. CAG:786 | reverse complement strand
CGGTCAATAAAAATCTGGTGCCGGTAGCGGGGGTCGAACCCGCACGGTATCGCTACCAAAGGATTTTGAGTCCTCCTCGTCTGCCAATTCCAACATACCGGCTTAAACTCCGGGATTACCGGAGAATACAATTAATTGTACCACAAACCACAGCTTTTGTCAACTGCTTTTTTCACACCCTGAGGAATGCATCGAACTCAGCTGCCCGCATGCCGCTGCGATATCCCCTCCGAATTCCCGGCGCATGGTGACTGCGACCCCGCGCTTTTTCAGCACGTCGTAAAACGCCATTATGCGCTCGTGGCTGCTGCGGGAAAATCCGCTGTCGTTGCCGTTGTACGGGATTATGTTCACGTAAAATCTGCGGCTGCCCGCGACAAGCGCAGCAAGCTTTTCAGCCTGCTCCGGGGTATCGTTCACGCCGGAAAGCATGACGTATTCCAGCGTGACGCGCCGGTTGTGGCGCTCTGCGAATTCCCGCGCCGCCTCTATCACCTCGCCCACGGGGTACTTCCGGTTTATCGGCATTATTTCGGAGCGCAGTGCGTCGTCCGCTGCATGCAGGCTCACTGCAAGGCTGCACGGGTGCGGAAGCTCCGACCAGCGCCTTATCCCCGGCACGACGCCGCATGTGGAAACCGTGACGTGCTTCTCGCCCAGCGCAAGCCCCTTGTAGTCCGTGATGATATCGCAGAAATCCCGCACCGCGCCGAAATTATCAAACGGCTCGCCGATGCCCATGACCGTAACGCTGTGTATCTCCGCGGAATATTCCTGCCGGAGCTTCATCACCTGCGCGACCATTTCGCCGGAAGAAAGGCTGCGGCGCTTTTTCAGCCGACCGCTCTGGCAGAATCTGCACCCCATCGCGCACCCGACCTGCGTTGAAACGCACACGCTGCCGCCGTATTCCTGCTTCATCAGCACTGCCTCAACGAATTCCCCGTCAGCCAGCCGCAGCAGTATCTTCACTGCGTCCTCTCCTCCGCTGACAGCTTCGGTCTGCGGAAGTTCCATCGAAAATTCCTCAGCCAGCGCTGACTTTACGCGCTGCGAAAACGGCAGTTCCGAGAAATCACGCAGACCGCGCTGATACAGGTGCTCATACAGTATCGCAGCCTTTGCGGTGTTCTCTCCCCGCTGCCGGAACCACTCCTCCAGCGCCGCTCTTGTCATTGACCAGATGTCCATTCAAACCTCCCGGAATTTCATTCCCTGAACGCTGTCAAGCTGCTTCTGCCGCTTCATTATACCGCCTAATACAGAGCGTTTGTCAAGGCTCCACAGCGGCGCAAGCAGCGTTTTTCTGTCGCCGTCGCCCGTCAGGCGTTCTATCACTGTTTCCGGTGGGAATAATTCAAGCTGCCTCACGGTTATGTCGATATAATCCTGCATTTCCATCGGGGGGTATTCCCCACAGCGCCAGAGTTCCGCGAGAACAGTGTTTTCTATAACATGCAGCAGATGTATCTTTACGCCGTCCGGACGCAGTTTTCCGAGAATTTCAGCGGTTTGCAGCATCATTTCGGGCGTTTCACCGGGGAGCCCGTTTATGATGTGCACGCAGACGCGCAGCCCGCATTCCCGCGCAATGCGGAACCCCTCCAGAAACGCTGCGAAATCATGCCCCCGGTTTATGAATTCCGCTGTGCTGTCGTGCGCAGTCTGCAGCCCGAGTTCCACCGTCACCGGAATCCCCAGCGAAGCCAGGAACCCAGCGCGTTCACGGTCGATACAGTCCGCGCGGGTGGCGGCTGAGATCCCGCAGATGTCGCATTCCAGCGCCTGGCTGTAAACCTCGCGCAGCCGCTCCAGGCTTCCGTAAGTGTTCGTGTGAGCCTGGAAATACGCGATAATGCCGGCTTCAGGGTGCTTTTCGCGTATCCTGGCGCTTTCACGCTCTATCTGTTCCCGCACCGAAAGCGCAGGGGCAGTGAAATAACCGCTCCCGCCAGAACAGTAAATACACCCTCCGGAACCGCATTTCCCGTCGATATTCGGACAGGTGAAACCGGCGTCCACCACCGCTTTAAAAACGGGTCTGCCCCAGGTGCGGCGATTATGGTATTTCAGCGTGTGGTAGCGGCTTCCGTCGTCGGAATACTGAAATTTCTGCGGCATTTCTGCACCCCCTGCCTGAATGGTCACCTCTAAAAACCTCCTTCACGGCAGATTTCTATGACTTATATCATCTGTTGCGTTACCAAACCTTGAAATACATCAAGTATACGCATTATCGCTTCGCGAAAACGCTGCGGTTTGACGCCTAGCATCTGATATAAGTCATGTACAAAATCTGCTCGTGTCCCGGTTTTTAGAGGTTACCGAATGATAACATTGATTATAACACAGATATGGTATTTCGTCAAACGCGCAACACTTGTCCCGATTTGCACATTTTGTGTATTATTCTCTAAGGTCGCAGAGCACTGCCGGATACCCGTTTTTCTGCAACGCCGTGTTGCTTTTCGATGTTCATGTTTTTGTGATAATCCACGAAATTCAACCGGGTATTTTGTGCATTTCTTAATTCCATTATGCCTTGACAAATATCTCATATGCCTATATAATAGATATATCGATGTTTTTTATACAAGATATTGTGTTATTTTATTTCATTTAAAAGAAAGAGGAAGTTCAGACATGGCAATGATAACGATGATCAAAAAACGCGACGGAAGGCAGGTACCGTTCAATATAGAGAAGATCGCGAATGCTATTTTCAAGGCAGCGCAGACCGTCGGCGGCAACGACTACAGCGAGGCGATGATGCTCTCTGACAAAGTATGCCAGCGCCTTTCAGAAGAGATAATCGGGCGCAACCCGTCCGTAGAAGAAGTACAGGATATGGTAGAGAAAGTTCTGGTCGAAGAGGGACATGCCAAGACTGCAAAGGCGTATATCCTCTACCGCGCAGACCGCACCAGGGCACGCGAGATGGACTCCACCCTGATGAAGATATATGAGGATCTGACGTTCAAATCCGCTTCCGACTGCGATATCAAGCGCGAAAACGCCAATATTGACGGCGACACCGCAATGGGAACCATGCTGAAATACGGCAGCGAGGGTGCAAAGCAGTTCAACGAGATGTACGTCCTCGACCCGAGACACTCTCATGCGCACATCAACGGCGATATCCATATCCACGACCTGGACTTTCTGACCCTGACGACCACCTGCTGCCAGATAGACCTGCTGAAGCTGTTCCACGGAGGATTTTCCACCGGACACGGCTATCTGCGCGAACCGAATGATATTTCCAGCTACGCAGCGCTTGCGTGCATCGCTATTCAGTCCAACCAGAACGACCAGCACGGCGGTCAGTCGGTGCCGAATTTCGACTACGCGATGGCGGAGGGCGTTAAAAAGACCTTCCGCAGACTTTACACGAACAACCTCGCAAAGGCTGTTTCTTTCTCACTGGGCATCGACGATTTCACCGATATTCTTGAGGAAATGAAAAAGGTCGCCGCTGAGATATCCGATGAAACCGGTCTCCGCCCCAGACTGCAGAACAACGACGACTACAAATCCAAGGAATGGGAAAAGATAGCCGGAAAGTACGGCGAGAACTTCTCCCACCTGCAGGATAGAGCCGAAAAGCTCGCGGAAGCCGAAACCGACCGTGCGACCTACCAGGCGATGGAAGCGCTTATCCACAACCTCAACACGATGAATTCCAGAGCCGGCGCGCAGAACCCGTTCTCCTCGATAAACTACGGAACCGACACCTCCCCCGAGGGCAGAATGGTCATCAAGAACGTCATGCTCGCCGAGGAACACGGTCTCGGCAACGGTGAGACGCCGATATTCCCGATACACATTTTCAAGGTCAAGGAAGGCATAAACTACAACCCCGAGGATCCCAACTACGACCTGTTCAAGCTGGCTATCCGCGTTTCTGCAAAGCGCATGTTCCCGAACTTCTCGTTCATCGACGCGCCGTTCAATCTGCAGTACTACAAGCCCGGAGATTACCACACCGAGGCCGCTTACATGGGCTGCCGCACGAGAGTTATCGGCAATGTTTACGACCCGACCCGCGAGATCGTCACCGGCAGGGGCAACCTCAGCTTCACGACCATCAACCTGCCCCGTCTTGCTATCGAGGCGCACGGCGACCTGGACAAGTTCTACGCTTCCCTGGACGATATGATGGACCTGGTTGTGGACCAGCTGGTGTTCCGCTTCAAGATACAGTGCCGCAAGCATGTAAGGAACTTCCCGTTCCTGATGGGTCAGGGCGTGTGGATAGATTCCGAGAAGCTTTCCGAGAACGACAGCATCGCCGAAATTCTCAAGCACGGCACTCTTTCTATGGGCTTCATCGGTCTGGCAGAATGCCTGAAAGCGCTCATCGGCGTGCATCACGGTGAATCCCCAGAAGCGCAGAAACTCGGTCTTGACATCATCACCCGCATGAGAAAGCGCATGGACGACGAAAGCGAAAAGACTCACCTTAATTTCAGCCTGCTTGCTACCCCTGCCGAGGGACTTTCCGGCAGATTTGTCCGCATTGACAAGAAGAAGTACGGTGAGATACCCGGTGTCACCGACCGCGATTACTACACCAACTCTTTCCACATTCCGGTATATTACAACATCAGCGCATACCGCAAGATAAAGCTGGAAGCGCCCTATCACGCGCTCACCAACGGCGGTCACATCAGCTATATCGAGCTTGACGGCGACCCGCTGAAGAACCTCGACGCATTCGAGCAGATAGTACGCTGCATGAAAGAACAGGGCATCGGCTACGGCGCGATAAATCACCCGATAGACCGCGACCCCAGCTGCGGCTACACCGGAATAATCGACGACGAGTGCCCCTGCTGCCACCGCAAGGAAGAAGAGATCGCATTTGAGCGTATCCGCCGCATCACCGGCTATCTCGTAGGAACCCTGGACCGCTTCAACAACGCCAAGCGCGCAGAAGAAGCCGACCGCGTAAAGCACGGTACCACCGAAGAATAACCCATACCAAACCATCTGCTGTGCGGGGTGAAAACACTCCGCACAGCTTTTTGTGAAAGGAAGCATCATGGAAATAAGAATTGCAGGCACAGTCGAGGACTCCATCGTTGACGGTCCGGGGCTGCGTTTTGTGGTATTCACCCAGGGCTGCCCGCACCACTGCGACGGCTGCCACAATCCCGAAACCCACGACTTCACCGGTGGAAAGGTAACGACCACCGACGCGCTGTTTGAACAGTGCATGGAAAATCCGCTGTGCAGCGGGGTGACATTCTCTGGCGGGGAGCCATTCTGCCAGGCTGAAGCGCTGTATGAACTGGGCAGCCGCTTCAAATCTGCCGGAAAGCACCTGATGTGCTACAGCGGCTGGACTTTTGAAGAGCTTCTCGCAAAGGCGCAGCGCGAGGAATCCGTCGGAAAGCTGCTGAGTATCGCTGACGTCCTCGTTGACGGAAAATTCGATATTTCAAAGCGCTCGCTCTCGCTGCAGTACCGCGGAAGCTCCAACCAGCGCCTGATAAACGTACAGGAAAGCCTGAAAACCGGAACGACGGTGGTTTATGACGCCCTGTGAAATGCTCAATTTATTACAAAACTGTAATAATAAAAAATGCCGAAATCGGTTGAATTAATCCGCGGTTAATGCTATAATTAAGTATGACTGCATTTGTAGAAAGGAACTAACCGTGAAACGGCATTTCAGAAGAATTCTCGCAGCGGCTCTCTGCTGCTTTATAATATCGATGACCGGCTGCTTCGAAAAGGACGGCAGCGACGGAGTTATAAAATACGACATCGCGTACAATCCCGGCAGCCTTGACCCGCAGACTGCGGAGGACGACGCCTCCACGCTCATCATCGCGAGCCTTTACACCGGGCTTCTGCGCGTACAGCCCGACGGAAGCCTCAGCTCCGGCGTTGCGGAGGATTACATCGTCAGCGACGACGGGCTTACATACAGCTTCAAGCTGAGCAGCAATTACTACTGGACGGACGTGAACGGCTTTGACGCCGTGTGCACCGCTCAGGATTTCGTATTCGGATTTCAGCGGCTGTTCGACCCGGGCACCCGCGCGCCCCGGGCTTCCGAGTATTTCTGCATAAAGAATTCCCGCGGGATAAATTCCGGCGCGATAACCGATATGTCGAAACTCGGCGTGGCTGCCACCGGCGATTTTGAACTGACCATAACGCTGGAATACCCCGACCCGCGCTTCCCTACCCTGCTGACGGAAGCCCCCGCAATGCCCTGCAACGAGGAATATTTCACCGCTTCCCAGGGACGTTACGGGCTTTCGGGGAATACCACGCCGTCAAACGGCGCATTCTATCTGCGCAGCTGGGATTACGACCCGTACACGATCACCGACAACAATCACCTGATACTGCGCCGTCATGCAAAGAACAACGAGGTGAACAAGGTCTACCCGTCGGGTCTTAACTTCTTCATCGAGGGCGACGAGGATTTCGTTGACGACTTCGTGTCAAATGTTATCAGCTGCATCGCAGTGACAGAGGACCAGCGCGGGCTTATCAAGGGCGACAAGTACACCGTGCAGGAATACGACGCGATAACCGTCGGGCTGCTTTTCAACAAGGATTACGGGCTGTTCCGCGCGGCTGGCTTCCGGCAGGCGCTCGCTTCGCTGGTGGACCGCGAAAAGCTTTCCCGGACCGTCGCCGACCATTCCGTGGCTTACGCGATAGTCCCCGGGGAAGTCACCCTGCTTGACGAAAGCTACCGCGACTACGCAGGCGAAAAGCTCACGCCGGAATACAGCGCTGAAAAGTCGCAGCAGTACTATTCCCGCGTGGCAGACTTCCTCGACCGCGACCTGCTTTCCGGCGCAAGGATAATCATGAAGCAGGACGACGCTGCCGCTTCAATGATATCGCTCATCATGCAGGAATGGCAGCGGGAATTTGGCTTCTACTGCGTGGTGGAAACTCTCAGCGAATCCGATTACAATGCGCGCCTTTCTTCCGGCGACTTTGAGATAGCCGTGCAGGACCTTTCCGGCAGCACCAACAGTCCCGCGGCGTATCTGCAGTGCTTCACCAGGGACGGCACCGGTAACTATTCGGGGTACTCGAATTCCAACGTCACGCAGCTGGTGAATTCCGCGCAGCGCGCAGCGGACCTGCAGTCCAGCGCCGACCTCTACAAACAGGCGGAGCAGGCAGTCATCGACGACGCGATATTCATTCCACTGTACTACAAAAACGAATATTTTTACATCAACAAGGATTTCGCCGATATAAGCTATAACCCGTTCAACAAAACGGTGGATTTCACCCAGGCGAAAGCGTACTAACACGGGGGTAACAATGTCAGAGAACCTATATACAAATTCCGAAATGATGGAGCGGCTGGACGAATTCCTGCTGGAAGTGCAGAAACCGTCGCGATATATCGGCGGAGAGCACGGGGCAGTCATAAAGGATAAGTCCAAGGTGGATATACGTTTTGCTTTCTGCTTCCCCGATACCTATGAGATAGGCATGTCCCACCTCGGTATGAAAATACTCTACGGACTGAAAAACGCTGTGCCGAATTACTGGTGCGAGCGCGTTTTCATGCCGCTCCCGGATATGGAGGAGCAGATGCGCGCCCGCAATATCCCGCTCTACGCGCTGGAAAGCCTCGACCCGATAAAGGATTTCGATTTTATAGGCTTCACGCTGCAGTATGAGATGAGCTTCACGAATATTCTCGAAATGCTCGACCTCGCGGGAGTACCCGTGCTGGCAAAGGACCGCACCGGGCTAACCCCCATCGTTATGGCGGGTGGTCCCTGCGTGTGCAACCCGGAACCGCTCGCGGATTTTTTCGATTTCTTCGCGATTGGCGAGGGCGAAGAGATGAACCTTGAATTCATGCGGCTGATGGAACAGTGCAAAAAAGAGGGCGCCACCCGTCAGGAATTCCTGCGCAGGGCGGCGCAGATAGAGGGAATTTACGTTCCGTCGCTGTACGATGTGGATTACAACCCCGACGGCACCGTAAAGTCGATAACGCCCAGGGACGGCGCGCCTGCCAAAGTCACGAAGCGCATAATAAAGGACTTCGACAAGGTCTACGCGCCGGAAAATTTCGTGGTGCCGTTCACGCAGATAGTACACGACCGCGCCGTTGTCGAGGTGCTGCGCGGGTGCATTCGCGGCTGCCGCTTCTGCCAGGCCGGGTTCATCTACCGTCCCTACCGCGAAAAGCAGAAGGACACGATACTCCAGAATACAAAGGCGCTCTGTGAGAACACCGGCTACGACGAGGTATCGCTGTCGTCGCTGTCCACCGGCGATTACAAGGATATCGTCGGGCTTCTGTCGGAGCTCACGGACTACACCACCGCCGAAAAGATAAACCTTTCGCTGCCGTCGCTGCGTATCGACCGTTTCAGCGACGAGGTTCTTAAAAAGATAACCGACGTGCGCAAATCCGGGCTGACGTTCGCGCCCGAGGGCGGTACCCAGCGTATCCGCGACGTCATCAACAAGAACGTCACCGAAAAGAACGTCATGGACAGCGTGCGTATCGCGTTCGAGGGCGGTTATACGAATATCAAGCTGTATTTCATGATGGGACTTCCCACCGAAACCATGGAGGACGTCGAGGGCGTATACAACATGGCAAAGGCAGTCATTGAGGAATTCTACGCAACGCCGAACCACGCAAAGGGGCGCCCGGGAGTTGCGGTGTCGCTGTCCACGTTCATTCCGAAGCCGTTCACACCGTTCGAGTTTGAGCCGCAGCTGGACGAAGCCGGAGTAAAGGAACGACAGGCGCACCTCAAATCCATCAACAACGACCGTAAGATCGTGATAAGCTGGTCGAAATACGACCTCTCGCTGATAGAAGCCGTACTTGCCCGCGGCGACCGCAGGCTGGGCAAGGCGATATACCTCGCATGGCAGAAAGGCTGCAAGCTGGACGGCTGGGACGAGTATTTCAAGTTCGACAAGTGGATAGAAGCCATAAATGAATGCGGGCTTGACCCGGCATTCTACGCCAACCGCAGGCGTCCATATGACGAGGTCGCGCCATGGAGCCACATCGACATGCTTGTCAGCCGCGAATTCCTGATAGAAGAAAACAAACGCGCGCACGAGGGCGTGACTACCCCCAACTGCCGCGAGAAGTGCTCCAACTGCGGAGTAGCAAAACATGTGGGAGGTGACGTCTGCCGTGCCATCCGTTAATACAAGAGCGTTCTTTTCAAAGACCGGCAGAGCGAAGTACATCTCTCACCTTGACCTAAGCAGCGTGATAATCCGCGCAATGAAGCGCACAAAGCTGCCCATCTGGCAGACTGAGGGCTTCAACCCGAGGACTTACGTTACCTTTATGCTCCCGCTTTCGCTGGGGCAGGAGGGAATACACGAAGCAATGGACTTCCGTCTGACAGAGGACGTGCCGTATTCCGAGGTGCGCGAAAGGCTGAATGCCGCGCTCCCGCCAGATATCCAGGTGACTGAGATAACCGTGCCAAAAGACAAGAACACCGATATCACAGCCGCGCGCTATCACATCGAAAGTTCCGCTGACCCCGAAAAGCTGCGCGCCCTCTGCGCCAGGGAACAGATAAACGTCGAAAAGCGCACCAAGAAAGGCAGCGCCATCGTTGACCTCAAGCCGCTCATGACGGATGTGGAATTACACGGCGACGTGCTTGAGGTAACACTCCCGGCAGGAACGACATTCAACATCAACCCGTCGCTGATATTTGAGGCGTATTCCGCAGAATACGGCGAACAGGTGAAGCGGCTGAAAATAGTACGCACGCATATTTACAGCGGTGAGCGGGAATTTGAGTGATTTCGCTTGATTTTTTCCTGACATTGGTGTATAATGTTATAAATGATTTTTACCTGGAGGTAACATATGTCCGACCGTCAGAAAATCCCGCCCTATATCACGGCGCTAAATATAGTCATGATCGTTATTCTGCTTGCTATCTGCGGGCTTATCTTCGCGCTCACCATGGCTTCAAAGGAACTTGGCTGGAGCCTGCCCACCGCTGACAACAGCACTTCCGTTTCGCAGTCTGCAGGCACGCAGGAAGAAAGCGCTGCTTCCGATACCGCAGATCCGCAGCCGGTAACAGTTCAGGCTTCTTCCGCAGAATGACGCTGAAAGGAGTACCACATGTCAGTTGAATGTGCAGTAATTGCAGGCATTTTTATGATAATGTCGCTGATATTCTGGCGCAGGCACCATATCCAGTGGCTCTGGGCTACGCTTCCGCTGGCGCTTGTGCCGCTTGCGTACTTCGTCACCTACGCCGTCGTCGGGCACCTGATGAAAGTGCAGATAGACGACCTTGCCGGTGTGATAGTTCTCATTGCCGCAGTGGGGATTTCCTGCGTGTGGCTAGGGCTGGTTTCCAACGGGTTCAAGAGCAGCAAGACGCGGGTAACTTACATCGGCATCGCGAATGCGTTCAACGTCGCGCTGGCAGTGATACTCAGCGTTAACATACTTACGAAATAATTCGGAATTCGTAATGCGTAATTCGTAATTATTGTGTCTGCTTCGCATACTTTATTCCAAAAACTTTGATAAAAACAGCACAGGACGAAAGAACCACTTTCGCCCTGTATTTTTTAACTTGATTTGAAACGTACGACTGCAATTATTCTTCCAGCCCTGCCTCGTCGGTGTAGGGTGAAACATCGCTGAAGTACACCGCAAGCTTCTCAGACGGCGACCTGAACGAAAGAATATCCCCGGTCTGTTTGTCGATAGTCACGGTGAACGAGCTTCCCGAAGTTTTTCCATGCGCGGTAAGAACTCCGTCCTTTTCCGTGATCTCAGAAGCGTCAATTTCGCTCAGCAGGTCTATTTCCCCGGCGATGATCAGCGGAAGCGCCGTGTGATCTCCCCCGTTGTCGCTGACTGAAAGTTCCCCCAGACTAGCCGAAAGTTTACCGTTTTCAACAGTCATAACGACGCCTGAAAGTTCGTCGGGCGATGTGAACGCGAATTCCCACCTGCCAGGCTCAATGCGGTCTATATCAGCCTTTGCGGTGCTTTTGCCGTAGGTTATTTCCGCGCTGGAAGAAAATCCGCTGTTCATATCCGGCAGTTTTTCAGAGGCAAACGGCATTTTCACGGAGCAGCCGCAGAGCATGATAATTCCTGATAAAGCCGCAGCACAAGTAATTCTGGTAGATCTCATAATACTCCCCCTGTATGTCAGTAAGGAGCGATCACCTGGAATACACCTCCGGCAGCGCGGCGATGATATCCGTGGGAAGCACGCTCTCCGCGGGCATTCTCTCACACAGAATATCAGCCGCCTTCCAGTGGCAGTAAGCCCCCGAGCACGCCGCACGGAATGGCTCCACGCCCTGCGCTGCGAATGCTCCGATAATGCCGGTGAGCACATCGCCGCTGCCTCCCTTGGATAACCCGCGGCAGGCGTGCGCATTCACGCAGATTTTTCCCTCCGGTGAAGCAATGACCGTGTCAGCGCCTTTCAGCAGCAGCGTAACGCCGTATTCCTGCGCGAAACTTTTCGCAGCGCCCAGCCTGTCTGACTGTATCTGCGACACGTTCATGCCTGTCATTCTGCTGAATTCCAGCGGGTGCGGCGTCAGGATAGTATCGCCTGTCCGCTCCTTCAGTACATCTATATTCCCGGCGATGGAATTTATGCCGTCAGCGTCGATAATTACCGGACAAGGCGCGTTTTTTATGACGAATTCTGTCAGCGCCCTGGTATTTTCGCTGTTGCCAAGTCCGCAGCCGATGACCACCGCTGAAGCGCTCTCCAGCTTTGGCAGGACGATATCCGTCAGCATTTCAGGCGTGGTGTTCACGAAACCGTCCGGAGTTTCCGGCAGGGGAACGTACACTGCCTCGTGTAGCCCAGCAGCGATTATTCTGACCGCGCTTACGGGACTTGCGGCAAAATACAGTCCAACGCCGCTCCTCAGCGCCGCAGCAGCGCACATGTACGCCGCTCCGTTGAACGACAGACTGCCCGCAAACCCGACCAATCGACCGAACGTACCCTTGTGCGTATTCCTGCCATGCTCAGGAAACGGTCTGCGCAGGCTCTCGTCCGTCAGGAATGCGACATTGTTATCCCTGAAGCACTCGCTGCCAATGCCGATATCTAGCAGGCGCACTTCCCCGAGAATATCGGAAGCAGGCGCATTCAGAAGTCCCTGTTTCATTGCAGCAAGAACCAGCGTGTGAGTTGGCTTGAAGCAGCGCTCATCGCGCTCTCCCGTGTCAGAATTCACGCCGCTGGGGACGTCAACGGCAATTCGCAGGCTGCATTCATTCGCCAGCCGTATCAGCTCTGCCGGCTCGTCGCGCAATTCCCCGTGGAAGCCGGTGCCGTAGATGCAGTCCACGACGCAGTCCACCATGCGGAATGCGTCAGCTCTCGTTTCATAGGAATACACAGAAGTCCCCCGGGGAAGAAGCGAAAAATTCTTTTCCGCGTCCGGAGTTTTGGGCATTCCCGCAGCAAGCAGCACCGAAACATCGCGCCCCTGATCACGGAGAAGCCGCGTTATCACAAACCCGTCGCCACCGTTGTTCCCCGAACCGCACATCACCAGAATGCGCGCGTTTTCCGGAACGACATCTGCTATGAACTCTGCGCAGCGCGTGCCGGCATTCTCCATCATCTGATAATAGCTTGTCCCACACTCGTCGCACCTGCGCTCCGCGGTTTTCATCTGTGAGTTTGTAACAACGTACTGCATTTTCTCCTCCGTTATCGTGAAAAACTAAAGCCCTGCATAACGCAGGGCTGTTATATTCAGTTGTAATGATTTTAATGGTTCATTGGAATGTACCGCCTTGAGTGATTTGTAGAAACAAATTTCAGGTTTCCATCGGACTAAGTTCCTTTCATAGATTTTCCTGCTAATATACTGTGTTTCACCGGAACCACCTGCTTTCTAGGTCGTAAAGATCTGAAGGGGTGATCTATGTAAACGCATATAGCGGTAAGAAAATCATCTGCGGAGCTTCCGGGCGAGGTCGGATAATGGACTAGACGTCCTGTTTGGCGTAATCTGCACCTTATGGGTCAGACAGTACCCTGTGCAGCTGATCGCCGGTTTTATTTGCTCAGCCCTTGTCACGAGCCGCAGATGAAGAATACTGTGAATCGGTAAGTTCCACCGGACTCGCTTCCTTTCTGCTTAAAGCTAAAATTTCGAAGAAATTGATCAGAGGTGCATCGGAAGGTTTTCCTTTCACGATACTTGTTGAATTTAAGTAATCAGCTTAATTCATTGGTTCTTACCTCTTTCATGGATTAGGTCAGGATATTTGGTAGGATGTCAAGTGAAACTTCATCTTAGATGCTTGTACTTATTTCCTTTCCTTGACTATATAATACCACAGATATTATAAAAAGTCAATAGTTTTTTCGATGAAAACTGCGTTTTTTTGTGATTTTTAACAAATGCACATATTATACTCATCCGTTTTACTAATTCTCAACAAACTTTTCCAGCCGCTGCACTTTTTTTGTTGAAAGCCCTTGACAAAGCCGCGTATTTCTGGTATAATACTATTGTTGTCAATTCAGGCAGCATGACTCATTAGCTCAGGTGGTAGAGCACTTGACTTTTAATCAAGGTGTCCCGGGTTCGAGTCCCGGATGGGTCACCAGAATTTAATCCCTCTCAAAGCGCATTGTAAAGCGGTTGAGAGGGATTTTTCTTCATCATGTCGAAAATTAGTTTTAGCCCGAAAATACGCTATTTTTGCTCAAAAATGCCGAACTAGGGGTGTCAAAGGGGGTGTCAAACTCCTTTTAATCTGTCCTTTTCGTGGCGCTCTTTTGATTGACGATTTCATTTTTGCGTATAATACACAAAAAATCCCCGGAGCAGCGCCCCGGGGATAACTCATTATTTCACCTGCACAACGAACCCGTCGAAACCGGCTTTCTTCAGCTTCTTCATGTAAGCTTCCGCATTTGCGCGGGAACTGAACGCACCCACCTGCACGCGATACAGCGCACTCGACTTGCTTTAGGGACAAGCCCGCGGTTTCCTACCGCGCGGGGACTAAAAAAGGATAATAAAAACCGGGTTTTCTGCCCGGTTTTTATTTCGCGGTACTTGACATTACGCCCTTGTTGTGATAAAATAAATGATATCCGGGGGTGTAGCTCAGCTGGGAGAGCGCTTGCTTCGCATGTAAGAGGTCAGGGGTTCGAATCCCCCCATCTCCACCATAACGTCAAAGAACCGCATTGCAATGCGGTTCTTTTGTTTTAATCCCCGAAAAATCCCCGAATTATCGCGGAAAACGAAAAATCCCCGGAGCCTGCGCCCCGGGGATATCTTTATTTCACCTGAATGCTGTACTTCTTCATCAGGCTGCGCACCAGTTCGCCCAAAGCGACGATGGACTTCTCCTCGAACTCGCCGGACTTCTGCTTGTAGCACACCTCAATGTGGATAGTGTCCGATGCTGTACTTCTTCATCAGGCTGCGCACCAGTTCGCCCAGAGCGACGATGGACTTCTCCTCGAACGCGCCGGACTTCTGCTTGTAGCACACCTCGATGTGGATAGTGTCCACGTTCTGGTTCGCGGCTGCGTATGCAATCTCGTTATCGGGAATGCACCGAACCACCTCGCCGTTCAGCCCGACGATGTACTGCGCGGAAGTCCAGCTCCAGGGCTTGTCCTTGAACACCCCGGCTGCGACGTTCTTCCAGTAAGCAACAAGGCGGTCTGTATTTTTTCCACAATCTCCGGTGTAATGCACGCAAATGCGCTTCGGTGTGGATTTCGTTCCCGGGCGGTTGTATTTGTTCTTCGGGATAAGGCTGTCAGTTATCGTCATTGCTGTGCCCTCCGTCCGCGAGTCCCTCGCCGATAGTGTACCCCACGACCGCAGCTGTCGCCATAATACAGCCGCTGACTGTAGTCGCGACCTCGTCGCCGCCACCGAACGCCAGGATAAGTCCCGACACCAGAGCCGCGACGGACACCCACCATTTGCGGGATGTAAGCTTTCGTTTCCAGTCAATTTTCATGATGCTTCTCCTCCTGTTCCAAATCCTCGATACGGTGATTTATAACCTTTATCTGTTCCTCGATGACCGGCATTCTGCGGGCGAAGTTGTTGTGTTCCGCGACGCGTACTTCAAGCTGCTGCAGGCGATATGCAGTAAGCTTCGAGCTCACCAGAATTCCACCCAGAGAACCTCCCAGCGTTCCCACCAGCGAAATCACCGCTACGATTACGCTGCTGTCCATTTAAACCTCCAGTCCCGCAAGTTCCTCACGGAGCGCGGTCGCCCTGGCTTCCAGCCCAGCAAGCCTGTTTCTGTCCTCGTCGGTGGCGCTTCCGGAAGCTATCGCAGCAAGCGGGCGTATTCGCTCCCGGTCTATCTCCGCGAATTCCCGCGCGATTTCTGCAGCTCTGAGCCTGCTTTCACGCGCGGCGCGCTCCTCGTCGGTCTCGCGCGGTTCGATGATTTCATCATAATTCTGCGACATATGCGTATCCTCCTGTTACCTGTTTGATGTCCGTGATAGTCCTCATGCTGGGGCGTAAATCCAGCGGGTCAACGTCGTTCGTGGTGCGTATCTGGTAATACCGCTGGCACTTGAGTAGCTCCATTGTCGGGTCAGGCGGTACGAACGGCGTTACCGTACTCCCGATCTCCAGCTTCGCCCATGCTATTTCCAGAGAATCACCGATCTGCGCACCGGTGTTTATTGTGAACTGCGCCCGAATATATGCCGTACTATCCGGAAGACTTTCGAGCGTCACGCTGTTGAGTCCCGCCTCAAGCTTTATCTTATTGGACGACTTTACTACAGTTCCACTAGTACCATAGGCATAGATCGCCATGTATGCGTAGTCGCTTGTTGACGCGATATTCGCGGTCATTGTCAGGTCACTGCCATGAAGCGCGTCCGTAACAGGCACACGCTGATAGAGTGCGAAAGAATTGGAAGTTATCTCTTTTACACAGCTTATTCGTATTCCGTTTTCAAGCGGAGTTACTTCGAAAAGCACCTGTGACAACCAGCAGTCAGCAGTGCAGCCTGTTACATTGTACGAGTTCTCCCCGCGCTGATTTATACGGAAATCCGGATTTATCAGCAGGTTCGGATTGCTGTAATTCACCGCGTTCCACGCTGCCTTTTCAGCGGCGGTAACGTGAATATCGGTGTTCCCCGCATGCGCCGAAATAGCGGCTCTCGCCACGCTATCCGCACCCGAGCCGCCGGACTGTGCGGAAGTCTTAAAAGGGTTCGTGCTGTAATCGCTGCCGATGAGCTGCACGGAGCCCGTTCCCAGCAGGAACACCGTTCCATTCGCGCCGTAAACCGGAGCAGACTGCCCCGCGGGAACGGCAACCACGCCGTCCGCGCCCGCGGCAATTCCCGCGGATTTCGCCGCGTAAACAGTGTCCGTGCCGTCGTTGCGGAGCCATGCGTTGCTTCCGCTGAATTCTGCCTTTTCCTCGCTGCCTGTTAGCGCGAGTGTTTTCATATTATCCATGAATTTTACCCTCCATATTTCTGTCTTGCGGAGTTATTTCCGCAATAACAGAATAAAGCCGGATCAACTGCAAATAACTGCAAACGAAAACTTGATTTTTAACCTCCGCTGTGGTATCATATAGAGGGGGTGAGAGCATGCAGAACATGAAGCTGAGTTACTTCACGAACGACGACAGCTTCCCGCTGTTCATACAGTTCGGGAGGCACGATATTCCGCTTTTCGTCCACGGGCACGATGATTTTTATGAGCTTGTGACAGTCCTGGACGGCAGCGCGGAACATGTCGTTGACGGTGAAAGCAGCATAATACGCAAGGGTGACGTGTTCGTCATCGGCAACGGCATTTCCCACGGGTTTGAAGCCCCCGACGGACTGCGTATCTGCAACGTAATGTACCGGCCCGAAATGCTGTTCCCCGGGGACAGCGACATTCGTCAGCTTCCGGGATTTCATGCGCTGTTCCTGCTGGAGCCTTACCTCAGCAGCACCCAGCATTTCCAGAGCAGACTGCGGCTCACGCCGTCGGATATGGCGCGTGTAATGCCGCTTATAAACGCCGCGGAAGCCGAATACACCACCAATTCCCCCGGCAGAAAGACGATGGTGCTGTCGCTTGTACGCCAGCTTGCGGTACTGCTGTCGCGGCTCTACGACTGCCCGACAAAGCCGCGTGAGATATCGGGAATTGCGGACGCTGCCGCATTCATGGAAACCAGCTTTGCAGACAGCATAGCGATATCCGACGTTATTGAGAAGTCGCATTATTCCCAGCGGCACTTCATACGCCTGTTCTCCGCAGCCTACGGAATGACCCCGCAGCGCTATCTGCTGGATGTCAGGATACGTCACGCGAGCGCAATGCTGAAAGAAAGCGTTATCCCGGTGACTGAAGTGGCACTGCGCTGCGGCTTCGACGACTCCAACTATTTCAGCCGTGTTTTCAGGAAATACACCGGACGCTCACCGTCAGAATACAGAACCCAAAATTAAGGCAACACCGCACAAAGACCATTTATTGGATTTTGTACGGTATTGCCTTAAAAAAGACCCACCTTGTTATTTCTGCAAGGTGGGTCTTTTTGTATATCACTTTATGTATTCTTTCAGAGCCGCAATAAGTGCGTCTATCTCCTCATCGGTGCCGATGGTTATGCGCAGGCGGTTGTCAATGCGCTTCTTTGAGAAATAGCGGACGTAGATATCCCTGGTTTTAAGGTATTCCTGAATGTCCTTTGCGCGGTATTTCGGGTGTTCCGCAAACAGGAAGTTCGTGCTGCTGTCTGCAACGTCAAAGCCCATTTCCCGCAGGACGTTCGTCAGGCGCCCGCGGGTAGCCATTACCTTGGCTACCGTCGCCCTGAAATACTCCTCGTCCTCGACGGAAGCAACGCCCGCAGCGATGGCAACGCTGTCCAGCGGGTAGGAATTATAGCTGTCCTTTGCGGCAAACAGCGCGGCAATTATGTCGCTGTTACCAAGCGCGTAACCTATGCGCATTCCCGCCATTGAGCGCGATTTTGAGAATGTCTGCACCACCACAAGATTTTCGTATTCTTTCAGCAGCGGCACTGCGGAAGTACCGCCAAAATCAACATAAGCCTCGTCGGAGATCACCACGCTGTCCGGATTTGCGTCAAGTATCTCGCGCATGAAATCCAGCCCCCTGCCGATGCTTGTCGGCGCATTCGGATTTGCGATGACAACGCCGCCGTTGGGGCGCTTGTAATCCGCAGCGTTTATGTTGAATGTATCGTCCACCGGAATAGTCTCAAACGGAATGCGCAGCATATCGCACCACACCGGGTAGAATGAATACGTGATATCCGGGTATATCACCGGCTTGTCCGAGTTGAAGAACGCCCGGAAGCACAGCGCCAGCACGTCGTCAGATCCATTTCCAAGGAACACATTCTCGCGCTTCAGCCCGAAGCGCTTTGCAAGCGCGTCCGCAAGTGGCTTTGCATTAGCGTCCGGGTATTTTTTCAGGCTTCCACCGCGGAACTGCTCAATGGCGCGGATAACTCCCGGCGCGGGAGGATATGGGTTCTCGTTTGCGTTCAGCTTGATGAAATCGGTCTTGTTCGGCTGCTCTCCTGCCACATACGGCTCTATCTTTATAAGGTTGTCTTTCCAGCTCATGTTGTCTCCTTAAAACAAAATCAGGCGAAAACCCTGAGGTCTCCGCCTGAAATTCAGTCAGTTATAGATCACTCAGCGTCGTCATCTTCAAGAGAGAACTCGAGATGGGCGCCGCAGTTCGGGCAGTCAAGCTGTTCGCTTGCAGCCTGGTCGTAGTCGAAGCGGATAGTGTTGCCGCACTTCGGGCAGGTGGTTTCGTACATTTCGTCCAGCTCCTCGTCGAAGTCGTCATCATATTCGTCCTCATCGTCCTCAACGCCGTAAACCTCGTCCTCAAGGTCAGTTACACTTTCCTCGAGATCGGTCATAACGTCAGCAACGTCGTCCAGCTCCTCGTCAACCTCAGCGAGATTTTCTGCGATATCGCCGAGAACGTCAACGATAGCTGCGAGAACCTTGCCCTCCTTGGTGGACTCGTCAAGCTGAAGACCTTCAGCAAGACCCTTGATATAGGATACCTTTTCTCCGATAGTCATATTCATCGATCCTTTCATGTCATGGGCAGAAGCACAGCCATGCCCCTTAACTCCAAAGAATATATGATACAGAAGCGGAAATTACTTTACACGCTCCATGTATTCACCAGTTCTGGTGTCGATACGGATAACCTCGCCCTCGTTGATGAACAGCGGAACGCGGATCTCAGCGCCGGTCTCCAGTGTAGCGGGCTTGGTAGCGTTTGTAGCAGTGTTGCCTGCGAAGCCGGGATCGGTCTGTGTGACCTGGAGCTCAACGAAGTTCGGAGGCTCTACGCCGAATACCTTGCCCTTGTAGGACAGTACCTTACATACCATGTTTTCCTTAACGAACTTGAAGTTGTCGCCAACATCGGAAGCGTTTACAGGGATATCCTCGTAAGTCTCGGAATCCATGAAGTGATAAAGCTCGCCGTCGGAGTAGGTGTATTCCATATCCTTTCTCTCAACGTAAGCGGTGGGGAACTTAGCGGTAGGGTTGTAGGTCTTTTCTACAACGGAGCCGGTGATAACGTTTCTCACCTTTGTTCTTACGAACGCTGCACCCTTACCGGGCTTAACGTGCTGGAACTCGATGATCTGCATTACGTTGCCGTCTTCCTCGAATGTCATGCCGTTTCTGAAATCTCCTGCTGTGATCATAGTAGGGAACCTCCAATTATTTGTAATTATTCATACAGCGCCACCGAAAACATCAGCGCTGACTTTATCCGGAGCGAACCCTTTTTCTGGAAAGCCCGTCCGTATAAATCTATCTCTATTATTTTACCCTATTTCAAGCGATTTTTCAAGCCCTTTTCTGAAAAAAACTGAAAAAATTATATATGAATAAGGTTTTTTGATGATTTGGTAAGCACATCGCAGCCATTTTCTGTAACTACTACCATATCTTCTATGCGAACTCCGAACCTGCCGGAAATATACGCACCCGGCTCAACGGTAACGATCATGCCGGGTCTGAGCATAGAACGGCTCCTCTGGGAAAGCGTCGGCTGCTCGTGTATCTCAAGGCCCACGCCGTGACCGAGACCGTGCCCGAAATACTTGTCATAGCCTCCCCAGGCAGCGAGGGTAGCCCTTGCCACGCTGTCAACGACCTTGCCGTTGATACCGGGCTTGACTGCCTTTATGCCGTCCTGGTTAGCGTAATACACCGCATTGTAGAGCTTCTCCATCTCCGGGGTGACCTGCCCTACTGCGAGGGTACGCGTCATGTCGCTGTGGTAGCTGTCCACCACGGCGCCGAAATCCAGCGTCAGGAAGTCGCCCTCCTCAAGCTTCTTGTCCGTGGGCACCGCATGCGGTGAAGCCGAATTAACGCCGGAAGCTGCGATAGTTTCAAACGAAAGGTCGTCCGCGCCGCAGTCCATCATGTAGTAATTCAGCAGGGCTGCGACCTGCTTTTCGGTCATGTCGCGGCTGATGTTGTCAACCAGGCGCTCGAAAGCCTTTTCCGCGATGCGCTGCGCCTTTACGATAAGCGCGACTTCCTCGTCGGACTTGATTATGCGCATGTCCCAGATGAACTGCGACAGCTCCGGTGAAGCGTCAAGGTCAACGAAATGCAGCTTCTCGCGGTAATCCGCGTATTCCGTCAGGGTCATGTAATCGCTCTCGAGCATGAGTTTGCGTATGTTGTGCTTGAGCAGCAGTTCAGTCAGCTGGGAACGCATGTCCTCCAGCAGAAGGACGCGGCAGTCCGTCACACGCTGCTTCGCCTTGTCGAAGTACCGCGAATCGATGATAAGGTAGCTCTGCTCCTTGGTCACCAGAATAACTCCCGCCGACGACTTGAACCCGCAGAAATACCGTCTGCTCACGTCAGAAGTGATGAGCGCGCCGCAGTCCTGCCCGGAAAGCTTCTGCTGTAATTGCTCAATATTAGTCATGGCATTCACCCAGGATATTTTCCAGTGCGTACAGCGCCAGTACGTAGCTGTTGCTGCCGAAGCCTGCTATCGTTCCCCTGCAGACCGGCGCGATAACGGAATTCTTGCGGAACTCATCGCGGCTGTTTACGTTAGAAAGATGCACTTCAATGACCGGAATGCGGATAGCTGCGATAGCGTCGCGGATAGCGTAGCTGTAATGCGTATACGCGCCTGCGTTGAGTATCACGCCCGCGCAGTCCAGCCGGGATTCGTGCAGCCTGTCGATAAGCGCGCCCTCTGAATTGCTCTGGAAGAACACCGGCTCAAAGCCCATGCTGCGTGCCTTTTCGTCCAGCATGTCGTTGATGGTGTTGAGAGTTTCACTGCCGTAGATATTCGGCTCGCGCTCCCCGAGAAGATTGAGGTTGGGGCCATTCATGATCAGTATCTTTTTCATATGCTTACCTCCCGTTTTTATTTGTTCTTATTTTGTCTGGAAAGCTCCAGAGTTCTTCTGAAACCGGCGTCCGTGGAAGCCCACTTGTCCTCCACCGATTTTTTCTGCTCCGGCGTGCCATATTCAAAGTAATAGTTGTCGAGGAACTCCTGACCGATAGTCACCGGGACTTTATGCGGCTTCA
Organism: Eubacterium sp. CAG:786; assembly: GCA_000432175.1. Lineage (GTDB taxonomy): Bacteria > Bacillota > Clostridia > Oscillospirales > Ruminococcaceae > CAG-115. The sequence continues at coordinate 15,034 of HF989497.1, read as the reverse complement.
CCGGCATATCAGCCGGGAAATACAGCCGCTTCATCATTCCTGTGATCTTCGCGGATTCCTCCGGGGTGAAATCGACGGTTATATTCCGCACATGCCTGCTGTTGTCCAGGACCTCGAAAACCAGGTCTATACTTGCCTTAAGCTTCATCTGTTCGCTGGAACGCTTCGGATCCACCAGGCTGAACTCATAAACGATATCGTACCGCCTGACCTCCTGACCGCCGACAACCAGCCTGCCGTCTTCCAGCTTTGGCTTTGACATGTCGAGCGCCTGCCTGTTACAGCCGATAAACACGTACATTGCGTTGTCCATGACCTTCTTGTCGGCAGTTACCCAGAATGAAACCCCGCGCTGAAACGCGAAAACATCGACAAGCTCGCTGACCGGAAAGCCGTTCTCCGCGACTCTCTGCAGCGAAAGCCCCAGCCCGTGCATCAGATAGTCCCTGTGCTTAAGCGGGATATTGCGTTTGTATTTCCTGACGAAATCACTGCCGGACATGTCGCTGTCAAGGTCCTGCACCATGCTGAGCAGCCTGTCACCCTCGTAGTTCACGCTTTGAGCGCACTCTATCGGTATTATCCCTGCCTTGCGGTAGGAATCGCACATAACGCCCTTGGCGAACTGATAATTAACGAGATAGGCATTACCGTTGTAAAACAGCCCCTGCTGTCCCTGGTGCAACTTGCGGGACATTGAGTGCTCTCCGCCTTCCATGCTGTCATTTACAAGCATTTCTTCCACCTTGGGGATAAGGTACGTCGTTATCGCGTCCTCTGCGGCGTTGAGCATGTGCTGCTCCCTGTCGCATGCCGTGATATAACACAGTATCTGCTGATTTATGCAGCGTATCACATCGCCGGTTTCCTGGCTCTGATATAGGCAGTGATATAGGCAGTCCATGTCCTCTCCTTTACAGCGATTCGAAGTAACGTTTCATCTCTGCCGCGTCCTCTGCCTGGGTGCCTGCGGATTCGCAGATTATCGACGGCTGCATATTCCGGTCGTGTATCTCCTGCATGAGCGGCTGATATTCCGGACCGAACTGCGTATCCTCAAAGGTCAGGTGGCGCTTCTCGCCGCCTGCGGTGAACTCTATGCGGCTGAAATGGATATGCATGTTGTCCAGTCGCTCTCTGCCAAGCTTGTTTTCGATGAGGTCCAGCATATGCGCGTAGTCCTCGCGGCAGGTTATTCCCCCGTGGGTGCGGGCGTAGAGGTGCCCGAAATCCACCGTCGGCAGAAATCTCTCGTCAACGCCGCAGAGTTCCAGGACTTCCTCCAGCGTACCAAGCTGGTTCACCTTGCCCATGGTTTCCGGGCAGATGACGATTTCGGAAAGCCCCTCCGCGTCAAGGCGCTCCTGCGCTCTTTTCAGCGTGTCCTTTGCCAGCTCCGTGGCTTCCCCGCGGGTCATTTTGGAGCAGCTGCCGCTGTGCACGACTATCTTCCTTGCCCCGACTGAATGCGCAGCCTGCGCCGACTGGAAGATGTACTCCACGCTTTTCAGCCGCGTTTCCTCCTCGACGGAAGAAAGCGAAATGAAGTACGGCGCGTGCAGCGTGACATAGATTCCGTGCTCCTTTGCCAGCCCCGGGAGAAGCGCGGGGGTCTTTTCGCTGAGCCTTACCCCGCGTCCGCACTCTATCTCATAGCCGTTAAGTCCCATTGAAGCCAGGTATTCCGGCAGCTGCTCGGGGAATTTGCGCTTTCCCCAGCTTGCGGCATTGCCGCCCGGTCCGAATGATATCGCCATTACTTCTCCTCCAGCTTTGAATAATCCCTGTGGAACACCCAGCTCTCGATATGCCGTTTCAGCCGGAAAGTCCATGTTTTCTCCAGGTGGAAAGGCTCCACCAGCACCGTACGTATGCCTGCGAGATTTCCAGCCATCACATCTGTGAATATCTGGTCGCCCACCACCAGCGCCTCGGATTTCTTCACACCCATTGCCCTTACTGCGCGGTCAACGCCGAAAGTCAGCGGTTTGGCGCCGTTTGCGGTGAATTCCAGCCCAAGCTTTGCGGCAAGCGGCGCCACGCGCTTGTTGGTATTGTTGGAAACCACGCGCATTTTAATTCCCAGGGCGCGCATTCTGTCCAGCCACTCGTCAACGCCGGCTTCTGCCGCCGGATTTCCGTGCATGGAAAGGGTGTTGTCCATATCGAGCACCAGGGCTTTTACGCCGTTGTCCCGCAGGAATTTCTCATCTATCTGCAATACGCTTTTCAGCCAGAATGTAGGCTTGAACAGCATCAGGTTCCTCCTTAAAACAATTAAACCGGACAGAAAACTGCCCGGTTCAACCGTTGTGTTTTAGTCGCACTAAGCTCAGAAAGATCAGAACTTACGCTTGCGAGCAGCTTCGGACTTCTTTTTACGTTTTACCGAAGGCTTTTCGTAATGCTCTCTCTTACGAACTTCAGCAAGAACGCCGTCCCTTGCGCATGAACGCTTGAAACGCTTAAGAGCGGTATCAAGAGATTCATTTTTGCCAAGACGAATTTCTGCCATCTATATTTCCCTCCCTTTGCCAAAAGGCATAGGTTTTCTACATAATAGTAGTTATACAAAAAGTATATAATTAATTATATCGCAAACACCCGGATTTGTCAAGCAGTTATCAGAAATTTATTCACTTTTTTTCATTTTCGTGATTTCTGCCAAATACTGCAGTTGAAATTTGGCGTTTTACGACATAATCAATCCGAGATCATACCGGAAATATCCACCGGTGTTCCGTCTGCCCAGAGGCGCTCCAGCTGGTAGAAATCCCGGGTCTCCTCCAGGAAAACATGCACGATGATATCGTAGTAATCCAGCACTATCCACGTCTGGCTCTGGTAGCCCTCGATGCTCTTGGGCTTCACGCCCTTTTCGCCGAGCTGGTATTCCACCTCGTCAGCGAGCGCCTTCACCTGCGTTGTGCTGGTCGCGGAAGCAATGATGAAGTAATTCGCGAGTATCGTCAGATCCTCAACTTTAAGGGCGGTGATGTTCTTTCCCTTTCTGGAATCCAGCGCCTTTACGGCGATCTCAAGTTCTTCTCTGTCAGTCATAAGATCTCCTTGTCCTTGTTGTATTTCAAATAGTAGTTATATGCCTCGAATGTGTATTTCGGGATACTTCCGCACTTTTTGCACACATCTATTATGTTGTATGCAAGCGCGACTGCCATTGCCTTGTCAAGACTGCCGTGGCATATCTTCCGGAATCTGTCCACGTCCTTATAGCTGCGCTCAGCGGATATCATATCCCCGAGGTAAACTATCTTTTCCAGCAGCGTGAGCTTTGCACAGCCTATCGTGTGGAACCGTATCCCCGCGAGGATCTCCTCATCTTCTATGCCAAGCTTGTCCCGCACGTATACCGCGCCCGCAACTGCATGCCACAGCGCCGGGGTGTCTATTTCCGCGGGGTCGGGGCGCATTCCGCTGTCAATGGTCATCTGCCGCTGCTTGTCGGGGATATCCTCTTTCATGACATCATGCAGAAGTCCCGCGAGGTAGCAGCGCTTTTCATCGCCGCCGAAACGCTTCGCAAGATCAAAACAAGCCTCAGCTACATTCATGCTGTGCGTGAAGCGCTTTTTTGAAAGGCGCTGTCTTATCAGCTCCTCATACTCGTCAAATTCCTTGTATCTGCTCAATTCCTGCCTCCGTACAGACCCTTTTCGCGGATAAATTCTGCAACTCCTGCGGGTACCATTTCCGAGATATCGCCGCCATTCGCGACAGTTTCGCGCACCTGCGTAGAGGACATGGTAACTGCCTGCGTCGGCAGTACTTTCACCCTGCCTATCTCGTTGGCGTATTCCATCATATCCACAAGGCTGTCATCGTCCCTGGCGACTGCGCAGACCTTGGTCTCCTTCAGCAGCGACTCATACTTGTACCACTTGTCGAAGCTGAACAGCATATCGCCGCCTATCAGGAAGAACAGCTGCTCGTCCGGGTACATTTCCTTCAGCGCGCGGACTGTATTTATCGAATAGCTGGTTCCACCGAGCCTGACCTCAATATCGCTGACCTCTGCCCCGGGAATGTGCCCGAAAGCGCGCCTGCACATCTCAGCCCTGTCCTCAAACGGAAGAAGCTCAGTGTGCTTGTGCGGTGAAACATAAGTCGGGATTATCAGCAGCCTGCGTAATTTCAGCTGCTTCACGGCTTCCTCCGCAAGACGGACGTGACCGTTGTGGACCGGGTTGAACGCCCCTCCGAAGATGCCGGTCTTTTTTACGTTATCACTCAAGTTCGATCACTCTTTTCTTGGGGTCGCGGCTGCGGCGCCACAGCACGAACTTCCTGCCGATGACCTGGACCACGTCAGCCCTGAGCTGCTCTGCGATCTGGTCTGCGGCTTCCCTTGCGGTGAATTCGCAGTTCTCCTGAACGCCTACCTTTATCAGCTCGCGGACGTTCAGAACGTCGTCAAGCTGCTTTATCAGCTCGTCGCCGATACCCTGCTTTCCCACAAAGAATATAGTGTTGTAGCTCTGCGCTATAGAGCGCAGATGCGCCCTCTGTTTACTTGTCAGCATTAACCGAATTTCTCCTTTAATATCCTGGCAAGCTGCTCAAACGCCCTTGCCCTGTGACTTATCTTGTTCTTTTCGTCCTCATCAAGTTCAGCCATGCTTCTGTCCTCGTCCACCATGAAGATGGGGTCGTAGCCGAAGCCCTTGCTGCCGGTCATCTCGTCGCCTATGTAGCCTTCGATCTCACCGGTAACGGAATACTCGTCGTCCTCTGCATAAATAAAGTATATCGAGCATACGAAGCGTGCTTCCCTGAGCGGCCGGGAAACGCCGTGCATTTCCTCCAGCACCTTTTCGCAGAGTTCCTTGTCAGTCGCTCCCTCGCCCGCATATCTCGCGGAATAGATGCCCGGTGCGCCATTAAGGAAGTCTATCTCAAGACCGCTGTCGTCCGCAATGGTCGGAAGCCTGGTGGCTTCGAACACGGCGCGCGCCTTGATGTGCGCGTTTTCCTCAAAGGTATCGCCGTCCTCGATTATTTCATCTGTGAAGCCTGCCTCACGCATCGACATCACGTCAAAGCCATACGGCTCCAGGAGCTTTCTGAACTCCCGTATTTTGCCCTGGTTGTTGGACGCGATTATCAGCCGCTGTCGGACAGGCGACGAGGCGGCAGGTTTTTCTTCGCCGGATCTGTGAAGATGTTTCATAAAAATTCCTTTCCAATTTACTGCACTTTAGCGGTGCGTTATTAAACCCATTGTGGGGATAATTATCATTCAAAGAGCGCCTGAACATAGTCCTCGGGTATGAACGGCTGCAGGTCGTCGATTTTCTCGCCCACGCCGACAAGCTTTACGGGTATGCCAAGTTCATTCTTTATAGGTATTATTATACCACCTTTTGCCGTTCCGTCAAGCTTTGTGAGAACAATTCCTGTAATTTCGGCACTTTCACTGAAAAGTTTGGCCTGATTGACTGCATTCTGTCCAGTAGTCGCGTCGAGGACCAATAAAGTTTCAACGCAGGCGTCGGGGACTTCGCGGTCGATTACCCTTGCTATCTTTTTCAGCTCCTCCATGAGGTTCTTCTTATTGTGAAGTCTGCCCGCGGTATCGCAGAGAACTACGTCCGCGCCGCGCGCCTTTGCAGCGCTGAGGGCGTCGAACACAACAGCCGCAGGGTCGCTGCCCTCGCTGTGCTTGACTATATCCACGCCTGCGCGGTCGGTCCAGACGTTGAGCTGGTCTATCGCAGCCGCGCGGAATGTATCCGCAGCCGCAACGATTACTTTCTTCCCCTGGGATTTGAGATTTGCAGCCAGCTTGCCTATCGTGGTGGTCTTTCCGGCGCCGTTGACGCCTATCACCATGATGACTGACGGCTTGGTATCCGTGCGGAGTTCGTTGCCGCCCGTGAGCATTTCCGCGATTATCCCGCGCAGAAGCTGCTTGACGTCCGCGGGGTCGGTTGCTCCTGTGCGCTTGACTGCCTGGCGCAGCTTGTCGCATATCTCCATCGAAGTTTCCGCGCCGATATCTGAAAGTATCAGCGTTTCCTCAAGTTCCTCAAAGAAGTCCTCGTCTATCTTCGTGAAGCTGTTCATCAGCAGCTCCAGCTTGCTCATAAAGCCGTCCTTGGTCTTTTTCAGACCGTTTTTCAGCTTCTCAAAGAAGCCGACTTTCTTAGGCTTCTCTTCGCTTTCCTCCGGGAGTTCCGGTGCTTCTTCCGGCTCGCTCTCGTCAGGCTCCGGCTCGGCTTCGGCTGCCTGCAGGGGTTCCTCGGATTCTTCTGGAGCCGTCACCGGCTCTTCGGGCGCTGTTTCAGCTTCGGCAGCCTGCTGCGGAGCGTCCTCCCCGTTCTCTGCGGGAATATCACCGTCAGCCGCTTCACCCGGCTGGCTCTCTTCGGCTTCGTTCTGAGCGAGGAGTTCCTCATCGGTTTCCTCCTGATGTTTTTTCTTTCTGAACTTATCAAAAAATCCCATGTGACCTCCGTTACTTCAACTCAACGTCCAGTTCGTCTGCAAGGTCGCGCCTGAGAAGTCTCGACACGCCCTTTTCCTGCATGAATACGCCGTAAAGCACCTTGCAGCCCTCTATGGTACCGCGGCGATGGGTAATCACCATCAGCTGGGTCTGGCTGCTGAACTGGTTAAGATATGTGATATACTTGTCAACATTCACGTCGTCAAGCGCCGCGTCCACCTCGTCCAGCATGCAGAATGGCGTCGGCCGGTGCTTGAGTATCGCGAAATATATCGTTATCGCGACCATCGTCTGCTCTCCACCGGAAAGAGAAATAAGATTTTTGATGACCTTTCCCGGCGGCGCGGCAAGTATCTCTATGCCGGAATTCAGCACGTCCTCGGGGTCGGTGAGTTTAAGCTCACCGTGAGCGCCGTCGCCGAAAATGCTGACGAATATCTCCTTGAAGCTCTTGTTTATTTCCTCAAAGCTGTTCAGGAAGCGCGTCTTGATATCCTCCGTCAGATCTGATATCAGCCGTTCGAGTTCCTTTTTGCTCTTTTCGATATCCGCAAGCTGCGCGGTCTGGAATTCGAACCTCTCCGCAACCGTGCGGTATTCCTCGATGGACTCCATATTGATGTTGCCCAGCGAAGAAATCTTCTTGCGGAGCGCTTCAAGGTCGTTCTCTGCCATCAGCAGATTTTCAACGGGCTTTGCCTGTTCCATCGCCATCGACACGGTAAGTTCGTAGCTGTCAAGCAGCATGGAAACTATGCGCTCCTGCTCGCGGACCTCGTTGGTGCGCCGCTCCTCAAGCCTTGCTATCTCCTTTGAGAAGTGCTCCTTGTTCGACACAGCCTCGTTGATATCGCGGTGCATCTGACCTATTGCGAGTTCCAGCCGCTCTATCTCGGCAACGGATTTGCTGATGTCGGCTTCCTTGTCGGAAAGCTCACCGCTGTGCTGTTCAATTTCTTTCTTCACGCGCTCGATATCCAGACGGATACGGTCGTCGTCCGCGTCCAGCGCTGCGACTGTCTCCTTGTAGCTGTCGCTGCTCTGGAACAGCGCCCTGCGGTTTTCCTCGCGGGTGCGTATCTCGACCCGGAATGCGTCTATGTCCTTTTCAGCGGAAACCCTGTCGAGGTTCAGCTGTGAAAGGCTGTCTGAAAGTTCCTTTAAATGCGCTGCTGCGGTTTCCCTCTCGCTTCCGGACTGCTTCTGCTGTTCCTCCAGCTCTGCGATCCGGCTGTCGCACTGAGAAACCACGCTGCGGCTCTCCTCCAGCTGCTTTCTGTACTGCGCTATCTGCTGGTCGAAACGCTCCAGCGCCAGCCTTGCGGACTCACCCTGGCGCGAAAGCTGCTCGATGAGCATATCGTACTTTGAAGCCTCCGCACGCGCGCTTATCTCCTGAGTGTCCAGCGCTTTCAGTTCGTCCTCGATGCCCTCTATCTCGACGGAGAATTTCGCTGCCTCAGCCTGGTACTGCCGGAATGCCTCAGTCTTTTCTGCCAGTGATTTACGCAGCGAAATGACCTCGGTATAAAGCGCGTCCTTTTCCTGCTTGCGGGAAATAATACCCGCGCCGCTGCTGCGGCTTCCTCCCGTGAAGGAACCACCCGCGTTGACCACCTGAC
>HF989497.1:0-6866 GCA_000432175.1 Eubacterium sp. CAG:786 | reverse complement strand
GCCGCGGTGTCGATATCGTCCACTATCGCGGTAAGTCCCAGCAGGTAGCGGATTATGTTCTGATAATCCTCGCCGCAGTCAACAAGGTCGCTTGCTATGCCCTCAAATCCCTGCTCCGACTGTAATCTCGGCTCGTTGAGATAACGCCCCTTCATCGCAGTCATGGGAAGCATGGTCGCACGGCCGGCGTTGGTTTCTTTCAAAAAGCGAATGCAGCGCTTTGCGGTTTCCTCGTTGTCAACGATTATGTTCTGCATCGCGGCGCCAAGGGCGGTCTCTATCGCTGCGACGTAACGGTCGTCCATGCTCACGACGTCTGCAACAGTGCCGTGGATACCACCCATTCTGCCCTGCTGCGAAGCCCTCATGAGTTCCTTGACGCTGTGAGTGTAGCCCTCCATGGACTTCTCAACGTCCTCCAGCAGCTTGTAGCGCTTCTGTTTGGTGTCAAGTTCGTCGCTGACTCTGTCGGCTTCGGCTTTGGCATCGTTCATGCGGCGCATTTTGCCCTCGCCCAGCCGCTGGTATCCTGCAAGCTTGTTCTGCTTCACGGAACGCTGCTCCGCGATATCCGCAAGCTGTTTCTGTGCATTCTCGCGGCTGTTGGTGTATTCCTGCAGCTTGCTTTCGGCGTTCTCAGCGTCGCTGATGAACGTCTGCTTCTGCTCCTCAGCTTCCTGCATGGAATGCTCAGCCTGCGCGGACTTCACATCTGCCTCGCTGCGCTCACGATAAGCCTGCGCCAGCTTCTGGTCCAGTTCGGAATACGCCTTGTCGCTCTCGGCGTTCTGCTCTGCTATTTCAGTCAGCTTCGCCTGGAGTTCAGCGCGGCGCTGCTCCATTGCCGTCAGTTCCTGCTGCTTGTCCTCTATTTTCTGCTGGAATTCCTTTATTCCCTCATCGAAGCTGCGGCTGCTTTCCTCGGCGTTCGCTATCTGCTCAGCCAGTTCCCTGCGACGGTTCTCATTATGCATGAGGTCGTTTTCCAGCACATGGATGCTCGAACGCTTCTCGGCTATCTCGGTGTTCACAGCCTCGCGGCTCCTGCGGTAGCGCTCCAGTTCTGCCTGAATGCGCTGCTTCTGCTCGGTGCTTTCGTCGATGCTGGTCTGTAATTTCTCCGCGTCCTTGTCGTAATGCTCGCACTCCGCGCGGTTGAGCAGCAGGTCGTCGTCCAGCTTCTTTATTGCGCTGCGGCGCTCCTCATAGTGAGCCGCGCCGACGGAAATTTCAAGTTCCTTTTTCTGGTCGAGGAGTTCAGCGGCAAGCACCGCCTTTTCGGACTGTCTTTTCAGCACCGGCAGGCGTTCCTCGTCAAGCCTTATTATGTCCTTCTGACGGAGGATATTCTCCTCGGCGCTTTCGAGTTCCTTTTCTGCCTCTGCCTTCTTGTGCAGGAACAGCGAAATTCCCGCAGCCTCCTCGAAGATCTCACGGCGCTGGGTTCCCCTTGCGTTGACTATCTCAGCGACCCTGCCCTGCCCGATGATGGAATAGCCATCTCTGCCAAGACCGGTGCCCAGCAGCATCTCCTGAATGTCCTTCAGCCTGGACTTCGCGCCGTTTATCAGGTACTCGCTCTCACCGCTGCGGTAAAGCTTGCGGGAGATAGTCACCTCGTCGGCGTCCACTGCGAGCGCGCGGTCGGTGTTGTCTATGCATAGCGCGACCTTTGCGAAGCCCATGGGCTTGCGGTCGGTGGTGCCGTGGAAGATAACGTCCTCCATCTTTTCACCGCGCAGGGTCTTTGCGCCCTGCTCTCCCATTACCCAGCGCAGGGCGTCGCTTATGTTGCTCTTGCCGTTGCCGTTGCTGCCGACAACAGCCGTGGTCTGGGCGTCGAAATTCAGTACGGTCTTATCCGCAAAGGATTTGAACCCATGTATCTCCAGTGACTTAAAAAACATTCACAAACCTCGCTAATTTAACAGCGCACCTCGATGTAAGCCCCGTCCAGCGGCTTCACCTCAACATCATATCCCAGCCCTGCAAGAGCCGCGATGTTGCCGCGCTTCTGTCCCACAGCCCTGCTGATATTCCGGCTGTCGGTATATATCATATAATGTCCCTTTTCCATAGCGAGAAGCTTCTGTTTCATGTCATTCAGAAACAGCCTGCTCTCAACTATTTCACGGAACGCCGGGTGGTAAACTCCCCCCAGCATTTCTTTTTCAACTTCCTGTGAGGCATGCAGCCCCATGCGTATCACGCGTATCCCGGCTGCGGTGAATTCCCGCAGGAGTTCCGCGCACAGATCCACGGTCTGCTCAAAGCCGAAGCTGCGGTATTCCCCGCTCTCAAACAGCCTGCCAAGCCGCGTGTGCTTCAGTATCACCGTCGGATATACGCGCACCGTATCCGGCTGCAGCGCGATGAATTCCCGGCAGGTGAGCCGCACGAATTCCTCCGTGTCGCCGTAAAGACCGGTCATCATCTGCAGACCAAGCGAGATCCTGCTTTGCCTTATCAGCCGCGAAGCCCTGCGCACGTCCTCAGCGGAATGCCCCCGCTCGTTCATCTGCAGCACCTCGTCCGACATGGACTGCGCGCCGAGTTCCACGGTGGTCATGCCGTACTTTTTCAGCAGCGCGATGATCTCGTCGTCAATACAGTCAGGCCGTGTGGAACAGCGTATCCCGCAGTAGACCTGCGGGTGCTTCTGCACTGCGGAATGCGCGCATTCCAGCAGGCTTATCATGTATTCCCGCGGGACTGCCGTGAAGCTGCCCCCGAAAAACGCGATCTCTGCCTGCATTCCGCGCTCGGCAAGATGCGGAGCCTGCTCTTCAAGCAGCGCTGCGACTTCCTCAGCCGTGGGGGCGTGAGCCGCGCCGGAAATGCTCCTCTGGTCGCAGAAACTGCACCTGTGCGGGCAGCCAATGTGCGGAATAAAAACCGAAATGTTAGTCCGTTTCATAGCCCATCAACCCGATAGCTTCCTTAGCGGCAGCCTGCTCGGCTTCCTTTTTGCTCTGCCCGGAACCTGCGCCGATGCTCTGCCCGTTCAGCATTACCTCAGCGTTAAAGGTCTTGTGGTGAGCCTCTCCCTCTTCCTCAGTCACCTGATAGGAGATCTTTTCTTCCGGGTTCTGCTGGATTATCTCCTGCAGAATGGTCTTGTAGTCGCCGAGCTTCACCTTGCCGCTCTTTATCGCGTCGATAGACGGCACGAATTTCATGATGAACTTCTGCGCCTCGTCCATTCCTCCATCAAGGAATATCGAAGCGATGAGCGCCTCAAAAGCGTCCGCGAGAATGGAACGGCGCTCGCGCCCGCCTGTCATCTCCTCGCCCTTTCCCAGCAGGATGTAATCCCCGAGGGAAATACGCTTAGCGAAGTTATACAGAGAATTCTCGCACACGATGGAGGCGCGCAGTTTTGTCAGCCCGCCCTCCGGCACGGTCGTCATATTCGTGTAGAGGTACAGCGAAACCGTTATCTGCAGCACGCTGTCGCCCAGGAATTCCAGACGTTCGTTGCTGCCGTTGTTCTTTCCTCCGGAATAGCTGGAATGGGTCATTGCGCCCCTGAGATATGATTTGTCCTTAAATGTATAGCCTATAGCCTTTTCAAGCTGACTGAATTCCGACATATCAAGCCTCTTCCTTTACTCCGAGAGCGGCGATCGCGCTCGTCATTTCATCTATCGCGTTCTTCTCAACGAACATCTTCGCCTGCCTGAACGCGCCCAGGAAAGCTACCGCGTCCGAGCTTCCGTGCGCCTTGAACACAGGCTTTGCGGTGCCCAGCAGCGGTGAACCGCCTATGGTTTTGTAATCAAGCTGCTTTGCGATGTCGCCAAGCTGCTTCTTTACGCACAGCGCGCCTATCTTAGTCTTGAGATTCGCAAAGAACATGTTCTTCAGCGACTGCTTCATCAGTATTCCCATGCCCTCGCATGCCTTGAGGAACACGTTTCCGGTGAAGCCGTCGGTCACAAGCACGTCAACGCCGCCTACAGGCGCGTCGCGGCCCTCTACATATCCGATGAAATTTATCGAGGGAGTTCCGCGCAGCAGCTTTACCGTTTCGTGCTCGAGTTCCCTTCCCTTTTCCTCTTCGGTGCCGATGTTCAGCAGACCTACGCGGGGCTTTTCGATGCCCATTGTCTTTTCCATGAAAATGCTGCCGAGTACCGCGAACTGCTGCAGCATTTCCGGACGGCACTCAAGATTTGCGCCGCCGTCAACGACCGCGTACCTGCCTCCACCAAAGCAAGGCATCAGCGGAACGAGCGCAGTCCTCTTTACGCCCTTGATGCGCTTTTCCACCATGGTTCCACCGACTACGATAGCGGCGGTGCTGCCCGCGCTGATGAATGCGTCCGCATTTCCGTCCGCGAGGTAATACAGCGCCTTGCCCATGGAAGTGCCCGCATTCTCCTTAATAACGGACTTGGGGGCGTCCTCAGTGGTGATAACGCCCTGTGCCGGCACAAGTTCAATGTGGCTGTCGGAGATATTCAGTTCCTTCATGCGCTCCATGAGAACCTTTTCGTCGCCGGTTATCGCGATATCAATGCCCAGTTCCTTTACAGCAAGCGCTGCCCCTTTAAGTACTTCGTCCGGGGAATTATCCCCGCCGAAACCGTCTATAACTATCTTCATGATTATGTATCCTCACTATCAGAAAGAGCCTTGCCCAGGTCGGAAAGCGCCCTCTGTGCCAGCGCTGCATAGCGCTCCTGCTTGCCCTTTATCACCCTGTCCAACCCGGGGAGTATCCCCATGCTGCTTGCCATCGGCTGGAAGTTCTCCACCGTCGGGTCGCTGATGTAATTGCACAGCGCGCCCAGCATCGTCGTATTAGGCAGTTCTGTCGGCTGCCTGCCGGAAAGCCTGTCCGCAAGCGCCCTGCCCGCGATAATTCCGGAAGCCGCGCTCTCAACGTAGCCCTCGACGCCTGTCATCTGTCCACCGAAGAACACGTTATCCGAGCCGCGCAGCATGAACCACTTGTCCAGCAGACGCGGGCTGTCAAGGAATGTGTTCCTGTGCATTACGCCGTAACGCACGAACTCCGCGTTTTCCAGCCCCGGTATCATCGAAAAGACGCGCTTCTGCTCGCCGAATTTCAGGTTCGTCTGGAAGCCCACGAGATTGTACATCGTGCCGTCCTTGTTCTCCTTACGTAGCTGAACAACGGCGTAGGGGCGCTTCCCCGTGCGCGGGTCGGTGAGTCCCACGGGCTTCATGCAGCCGTAGCGGACGCTCTCGAAACCGCGTTTCGCCAGCACTTCCACCGGCATGCAGCCCTCAAACACCTTCATTCCGGCGCTCTCTTCGGGTCGGTCGAATTCCTTTAAAGGGGCGCTCTCAGCAGTCACCAGCGCGTCGTAAAACGCCTGGTATTCATCGCGGTCCATCGGGCAGTTGACGTAATCTGCCTCCCCCTTGTCGTACCTGGTCTGATAAAACGCCTTGCTGAAATCTATGCTTTCCGCGGAAACTATCGGCGCTGCCGCGTCATAGAAACTCAGTCCCTCGCCGCATATACCGCGTATCTTCTCAGCAAGCTCGTCAGAAGTCAGCGGACCTGTGCATATCACCGCGTTTCTTTCCGGAATTTCAGTGACTTCCCCGCTGACCACCCGTATATTGGGGTAACTGCGCACTATCCTTGTCACCTCGTCCGAGAACTTCGTGCGGTCCACGGCAAGCGCGCCGCCTGCAGGGACTGCAGTCTTGTCAGCGGCTTCAAGTATCACGGAACCAAAACGGCGCATTTCCTCCTTGAGAAGCCCGCAGGCGCTCTCAGGTCTTGCAGCCTTGAGCGAATTGGAGCACACCAGTTCCGCAAAACCGGCATAGTGGTGCGCCGGGGAATACTTCTCCGGCTTCATCTCGTGGAGTTCCACGTCGAACCCGCGCCGTGCCAGCTGTACTGCCGCTTCGCAGCCCGCTAGTCCCGCGCCGATAACCTTAACCGTCATTGCTCTTATCCTTTGCGTTGTCCGCGTCAAGGGGACGCTCGTAACCGCAGCCCTCCTTAGCGCAGTAGATCTTACCCATACGGCCTGTCTTTTTGAACAGGGTTGCGCCGCACTGCGGGCACTTCTCTGAAACAGGCAGGTCCCACGTCATAAAGTTGCAGTTCTGGTAATCCTCGCAGCCATAGAACGGCTTGCCCTTCTTGGATTTCTTCGCGAGCATCTTCTTGCCGCACTTCGGGCAGGTGCCCTGGGTCTCCGTCACTATCTTCTTCGTGAACTTGCACTCCGGGAAGCCGCTGCACCCCAGGAATTTTCCGTAGGGACCTATCTTGATGACCATCGGCTTGCCGCATTCCTCGCAGATGACGTCCGTCGGCTCGTCGGGGACTTTCACGCGCTTGCCCTCCATGTCGGTTTCTGCCTTTTCAAGGGTCTTTGCGAAACCGTCGTAGAACTTGCGGAGGACTTCCACCCAGTTCTTGTCGCCATGCTCGATATCATCGAGGGCGGTTTCCATTTTTGCGGTGAACTTCACGTCAACGATGTTGTTGAAGTGATCCTTCAGCAGTTCGGTTATAACTTCGCCGAGGGAAGTCGGCTTGAGCTGGTTTCCCTGCTCGCGCTCGACGTAATGTCTGTCGAATATCGTTGAAATAGTCGGCGCATACGTGGAAGGTCTGCCGATGCCGTTTTCCTCAAGTTCCTTGATGAGGGAAGCTTCGTTGTAGCGCGCCGGCGGCTGTGTGAAATGCTGGTTTCCGACTACTTCCTTAGCGGTCAGCTTCTCGCCCTTTTCAAGCTTGGGCAGGGCGCCGGTCTGTTCGCCGTCGGATTCCTTGGTTTCCTCATAGAGCCGTGTAAATCCGTCGAATTTCACGGAATATCCGCTGCTCTTGAACAGGCAGCCTGCAGCCGTGATATCGGCAGCCACAG
>HF989496.1:34817-36108 GCA_000432175.1 Eubacterium sp. CAG:786 | reverse complement strand
GGATGGTTGCTCGGGCTTGGGTGTTGAGTTTTTTTTACAGCGCCTTTTCATATTCATTTGATTCCGAGTAAATTATTGACGGTCACGTTAAAACATTTGCTTAATGCTATAATTTCTATGTCGGTCACAAATCTCTCGCCGGATTCTATGCGCTGGACTGCGTTTTTGTCGATATCCAGACCTACGACCTGCAATCTGTCCGAAAGCTCTCGCTGTGAGATTTGGAGCGCCTTGCGGAGTTCTTTTACTCTCAGTCCCGATATGTTGTTGCGTCCGTCTGCGGTTCTTGCTTTGAACATTTTGTCTACCTCCTGTTTAATGTCAATCTTGATATAGGTAACTCTGCCATGATATGGTTACTGAATGCTGTGCTTGGAAATACCACCTATCATTATACCCCATTTATCGGGTATATGCAATACACTTTTTACCCATTATAATATAAGATAGGTGATATTATGATAAATTACGACCCTTTCTGGGCATACCTTGCCGAACATGGCATAAGTACATATAAGCTGATAAACAGCTACGGCGTCAGCAAAGGTCTTATTGATCGAATGAAGCACAACAAGGCAATAACAACTTTCACGATCAATGAGCTGTGTAATACATTGGACTGCAATCTGAACGACATCATGGTATTCGTTCCAGATAACAAAGAGAATAATGAGTAAGACTTTCGAGAAATCGGAAGTCTTAATTGTCTTTTTTGGCTAAGTGTCTTTTTGATTATAAGGATCAGTCGTCCTGAGATTTGCTCTCTATCATTCTGCGAATGTATCCTTTGACCTCAATCACCTGCACTGCGCTCAGACTGTCGATAAGCTCCTTTGTCTGGGTACGGACAAGTTCATCATCCAGAACGGCAAAATCGCTTTTACAGAGCAGATAATCCACTGAAATACCATAGGTCGTCGATAATTCCATAAGAATACTAAATGGGATATCTCTGTTTCCACATTCATACATGGAAAGCGTGGTCTGGTCTATAAAGAGCTGTTCTGCCATCTGTTCCTGGGTCATTTTAAGTTTCTTTCGCAAGGAACGAATCCTATTCTTATAAGACACCGCCATATTTTCACCTCCTTTCCGGCGATTAGTATATAACATTTACGATGGTTTTTCAACATACAATGTGTCATATTCTTACGACACATTGTCATACAAAACCACTATATTTTGTGTTATAATAGATATAGGAACAAATAAGCGGCGGAAACAAAACCACTCCTTTTCGGAGAGTCGGACTAATCTCATTATCCGGAAATATTACGCCGCTTTAGTTCCG
>HF989496.1:30997-34737 GCA_000432175.1 Eubacterium sp. CAG:786 | reverse complement strand
CCTTAAAGACGTGCCACAAAATTCCTGCTGTTGATCTGACGGAGTATCTCATTATCCGTGACCACCAATCTACTGCGCGAGAATAACAGATACGCCGCCACCTGCCAACAGTCCGCAGGAACCCTAAGCGCATAGGGAACTCCTTAAAGGAATAATCTACTGCGCGAGAATAACAGATACGCCGCCACCTGCCGACAGTCCGCAGGAACCCTAAACGCATAGGGAGCTCCTTAAAGGAACGAGCGCGGAGGACACAGTTATAATGATACTTCCGGCGACGGCTTGTCCCACAGGAATGGGAAGGGGTGAAAGTCCCATGCCAGGGTGCGTACTACCTGGGTCTGCATTGACACACCAAAGCAGAAAAGGACGGGCATTTCTGCTCGTCCTTTACGCTGCGGTTATTTTATTAGATTCTTTGCTGTGATTTTGCACAAATCTTTGCTGGTTTATTGGTAATTGTGCTCAAATTCAATAAAATGGTGAGGGGGTTGTGCTTTGCCATCTTGACTTTCAGACTTTAATGTGTTAAACTTTACTTGTGAAACGCACGTCATAAGTCTGAAACTGGAGGTAACTATAGCAATTCTCAAGGAAGGGTATTTCCAACTTGCGCAGTCCCTTTGAGAATTGCTATTGATTATGGCAATGGTACTTATTATAACTGTTAGGAGGACAACAATATGACCTCAGAGCAGAAATCTTATCTTATTTCGCAGTTATCCCTTCTGCTTGACCAGATGGTTGACACACCGGAAGAACAGAAAGCTGTAAAGGACGGTCCGCGTGAAATGCTCACTTTACAGGAATGCACAGAGGTAATTAAGGGTGTATCTGCTCATGCTATCCGCGTTCTGATTGCCAAAGGTGAAATACAGGCATTAAGAGTAGGAGAAAGCAGTAGGGCAAGGATACTTGTTCCTAAAGATTCTCTGCTTGCCTACTTTGACAGGCTGTAAGGCGTATAATGACACAGACTGTTTCATCTGCTTGACTATTAAGCCGAAAAATGATAAAATAGTTTCTGTGAAAAGTGCGTCATAAAGTCTGATATAGGAGGTAATCAGAACTTATGGCAACAATAAGGAAACGCGGCGATTCGTATCAGATACGGGTCAGCAGCGGATATGACTCGCAGTACCGTCAGGTAGTGCGAACCAAAACATGGAAACCCACCCCCGGCATGACGGCAAGACAGGTTGAAAACGAACTCAATCGTCAGACGGTTATGTTTGAACAGCTTTGTCAGAAAGGCGTCTATCCGTCCAATATCAAATTTGACGAGTTCGCTGAAAAATGGATGACCGAGTATGCAAGGACAAATCTTAAAAACACAACATATCAGCGAATGGTGTGTACATCAAAGCGTGTTTTGCAGACATTCGGGCATATGAGGGTTGACAAAATCACTCATGGCCACATTCAGGCTTTTATCGACGATCTCTCAACAAAGGGCAGGAATATGAAAAATGGCAAACCGCTTGCCCGAAAAAGCGTGATACATCACCTGAACTATCTTTCAGATGTGTTCAGTTACGCTTTAAGGCAAGGAATGCTGGAAAATAACCCATGCGCCAATATATTTGTTCCGAAAGGTCCGAAAAAGGAAAAACAGATATATACGGTTGATGAGATGAAACAGCTTTTCAAGCTGGCAGAAACTGATGGTACGCTGAATTATCGGGCGTTTCTCACTCTGGCAGTTTACATCGGATTCAGAAGCGGTGAACTGTTAGGGCTTGAATGGAAAGACATAGACTGGGAAAATAATGTTATCAGTGTTAGGCGCACATCATACTACACACCAATCGATGGAGTTTTCACGGACACTCCTAAAACCCAGAAGTCTAAACGCTCTCTTAAACTGCCGGATGCTGTATTTGAACTGCTAAGAAAACTCAAGACTTGGCAGAACTGCAATCGACAGCTGTATGGGACAAAGTGGATTGAGTGCGACCGTGTGTTCGTTACAGATATTGGCAAGCCGGTGTTCAAAGGTCAGCCCTACAAATGGCACAAAAGTTTCACTGAGCATCACGGGCTGAGGTTCTGTGACATTCATTCACTTCGGCATTTCAATGCAACTGTTCTTATTCAATCAGGAATTGACGCAGCCACTGTATCCAGCGCACTTGGGCATTCAAGCATCAGCACGACTACCAGCATTTACTATCATGCATTTCAAGAAGCACAGGCGAGGACTGGACCGGTCATTGCTTCTGTAATGAACTTTACAGACAATTTACTAGAATGAGATGAGGTCGAACCGAAATCACGGTCAAAGGACAATCAAAGGACAAAACAGCGGTTTTCCACCGTTTTACCAACATAAAAAATCCCCGCCAAAAAGCTCACAGAGCCACATGACGGGAACCAACGATATGGAGCTGGGAATGGGACTCGAACCCACGACCTGCGCATTACGAATGCGCTGCTCTACCAACTGAGCTATACCAGCAAAATAAATTTGCAAAAAGACTTGCAAAGGCGATGGGGATATGATATAATAAACATATGTTGCTATCAGTTGCAATATGATGACTATATTATTATATACTTAATTCTGCGATTTGTCAAGTGCAAAAGAGGTGTTTTTTATAAATCACGGAAAAAAAATTATCCGGGGCATTGGTATCGGCGTATGCATTCTGCTTGCAGCGGTCTTTGCCATGATGATAATGACAGCAGCCGCATTCGGTTCGGCCAAGACTGTGGGGATTTTCGGGTTTGACCTGTTCATATGCGAAAGCGGCGACTACGACAGCGTTCCCGCGGGGAGTGCGGTTATCGCCTCGAAATGCGCCCCATACGACCTCGAGCCCGGCAATCTGGTGCTCTACAGCACCGACCCGATGGATCGCAACGCTGACCTTGCAATGGGGTATTACGCTGATTTCAAGGTGATCGACGGCGTGTATTACCTTTCACTGGTGAATGGCACAGACAGCACTGTCATCAGCGAAACCGCCCTCATCGGAAAGGCTGGCTGGTGCAGTCCGTTCCTCGGTTCGTTCATTTCATTCATGAAAACCCCCTGGGGGATCTTTGTGATGGCAGTTATTCCCTGTGCACTGCTCATCATCTGCGATATTCTCCGTACAAAGGCGTCTGAACGCCCGCTGCCCGAAATTATCCCGCAGGTCAAGAATAACGACGAACCCTCTGCGGAACCGCAGATCTCCGTCGGCGACAACGGCAGCGCTTCTTTCAGAAAGAACACCCATCATGCGGCTTCCGCGGACAGTGTGCTGTTCACTTACGGCGCTTCTCAGAAAAAGAAGCCCGCACCCGGCGCGCCTACGATGTCCGACCGCGACGTACTCTCGCTGCTGAATGCACCCTCCCCGAAAACGGAAAAGGAAAGCAATGATACAGTCCTACCGTTCCTGAAAACATCGCCTGAGACTGCAGAGAAAAAGCCGTCCGCAGCCAAAACGCCCGAAAAGCCCACGCTCCCGGCGCCAGTCGCAGCAAAGCGCTACATAGACAACACAGTAGCGCCTGCCAAGCCGACCGACAGCATGGCAGAAAAGCCCAAACTTGCCGGCACTGCGGAACTCCCGATACCGGAGAAGCCTAAGAAGAAAAAGCGGAACGACGCATTTTTCGCGCAGTCTGAAGCCCCGCAGATCGGCAGAGGACTTACCGGAAAGCAGTCCAGCAAAGCGATAATCGACCTTGAGGACGCCCTCGCGACTGCGCCCTCGCGCCCGTCAAGACCGGAGCAAAGCCGTCGCAGC
>HF989496.1:28307-30811 GCA_000432175.1 Eubacterium sp. CAG:786 | reverse complement strand
CCGCTGCCGCCGTTTTTGGCGCAGTTTTATCCGGGGGAAAAGGCTTCTGGTTTGCTACGGCAGCTGCCGCGATACTGTGCTGCGTTCCGTTCTTCCTGTCGTTTGAAAAACGCGCGCCCTCCGCCGGCGAGCTTGTTCTAGTTGCAGTGATGACGGCGTTTTCTGCCGCAGGAAGATTTATTTTCGCGCCGATACCGTTCTTCAAGCCAGTCACTGCCATAGTTATCATCGCGGGAAAGCATTTCGGCGCGCAGGCCGGCTTCATGACCGGCGCGATGTCCGCGATAATATCGAACATCTGGTTCGGGCAGGGTCCCTGGACGCCTTTCCAGATGCTTTGCTGGGGACTTATCGGCGCTGCCGCCGGCCTTGCAAAAAACATTCTCGACAAGCCGCTGGCGCTCTGCCTGGCAGGAATTATTGCGGGCGTGGGATATTCCCTGATAATGGACGTGTGGACCGTGCTCTCCATGAACTCCACATTCTCGTGGGGACTATGGGCGTCTGCCGTGATTTCCGCGCTGCCCGTGACCGGGATATACTGCGGCTCCAACATCATATTCCTGCTTGTACTGAACAAGCCCGTCGGCAGACGACTGGAGCGGCTTAAAACCAAGTACGGTGTATTCCCGGGAAAGGAGCGGCAATGAAAAAGCTGACTTTCTCCGATATCGTGTTCAACGTGATACGCTTCGGGCTTATAGCTGCCATCGCGGCAACCGTGGTGTTCCACTTTACGACTGAAAACGCCGTCACGACTATCACGATTTCAGACATCGGCAGTTCGCAGGCAGCGTCGCAGAATTCCGCACGAATATCAGAAACCACCGCCAGCTCTGCCGCAAAGCTGATAAACGTCAACACCGCGACCGCTTCGCAGCTGTGTTCCCTAAAGGGAATAGGTGAAAAGAAAGCCGCTGCGATAATACAGTACCGCGACGAGCACGGGAATTTCACCAGCGTTGACCAGCTGCTGAACGTCCCGGGGATAGGTGAAAAGCTGCTTGAAAGCTTCCGTGACCGCATTACCACGGGACCGGCAGAAATACAGCCTGAGCCAGCCCGAACCACCGCAGGCGCAGAACTTTCAGAAAGCGCGGAACATGCGGAAAGCGCCGAAATTCCCGCAGAAACAACAGCCGCTGAAAACACAAACGCGCTCATCAACATCAACACCGCAACAGCTCAGCAGCTGTGTTCCCTCAAAGGAATAGGCGAAAAAACGCTGAACGGCTTCCGGGACATGATAACCGTATAAAAAAGGCTGCAATTTTCAATGCAGCCTTTTTGTTATCAGAAGTTTCCGCCGTTCCAGCCCCAGTTGTCAGTCGCCGAATACTTGACGTAAATCTTGTCGGCAGGCACCCCGAGGACTTCACCGTATACGCGGCATATCTCAGCCGTCATTCTGTCGCAGTCAGCCGGGGAAGCGCTGCCGTAAAGGCTCACTTCAACGAACGCGGTCTTTTCCGGCTTCTCACCGCGGAAATACAGGCTTGTATTCGGCTCAAAGCCGACCATCAGCCAGCTTTCAGTCTTGCCGATAAGCGTGACTGCCTGTCCCAGCGCAGATTTTATCTGCTCCTCCTGTTCAGGGGTGATATCCTGTGAGTATTTTGTGTTGATAAATGGCATAGTTTCTCCTTTCGTCAGGGCAGAATGTCATCTGCGCAGCGCATAACCTCGCGGAATTCCTGCAGGTCAAGGCAGTAGCGCGGGTCTTTGTGTTCAAGAGCGTATTTTATATCGGTGGCGCTGTGCCAGCCGACCTCGGATATTTCCGCCTTTTCATAGCAGAGGTAATTTTCCCGCACCGCGCCCTTGAACAGGAACACCCATTTTATCTCGTTGTTCAGAAAGCGCTTCCCATGGAATACATTATCCTCGTTGACCTTCCTCCGGCAGAGTAAAACCAGCTCCGACGGCCGCGCCTTTACGCCGAGCTCCTCTCCGAGTTCCC
This sequence comes from Eubacterium sp. CAG:786, assembly GCA_000432175.1. GTDB lineage: Bacteria > Bacillota > Clostridia > Oscillospirales > Ruminococcaceae > CAG-115. The sequence goes on along the minus strand of HF989496.1, from coordinate 28,851 downwards.
TTATCGCAGCGGAAATCGGGTCCTCACCGGCGTCGATGTGCCCGGTGGAAGCAGCGTCCCAGCACCCGGGAAAGCTGTCCTTGTCCTCAGCGCGCTTCTGCAGCAGGAACTCCATTCCACCCAGCCTGCGGCGCGCTATCCAGATGTGTACGCTGGCGTGCCAGTCGCCGTCGCGGTGTATGTCCCCGCGGCGCTTGGTTTTCTCGGTGAATTCTCCGTGTTCGTTGAGTACGTCAAAAAGCTCGTCGTCAGAATACATCGCATGCCTCCTGTTCAGTCCAGCTTCCAGTTTATCGGCTGCATACCGTGCTGCGTGAGGAATTCATTCGTTTTCGAGAAGTGCCTGCACCCGAAAAATCCGTTATACGCTGAAAGCGGACTTGGGTGAGCGCACTGCAGCACCAGGTGCTGCGGATTTGTGATGAGGTTTGCTTTTGAGCGCGCATTCCCGCCCCACAGCAGGAATACTATCGGCTGCTGCCGCTCGTTGAGCAGCTGTATCACACGGTCGGTAAAGTGCTCCCAGCCCATTCCGCGGTGGCTG
>HF989496.1:0-28271 GCA_000432175.1 Eubacterium sp. CAG:786 | reverse complement strand
TGCCCCTCGCGCACGGTGAGCACGGTGTTCAGCAGCAGCACGCCGTTGTCCGCCCACTGCGTGAGTTCACCGTGGTTCGGCGGGTCGATGCCGAGGTCCGCTTTCAGTTCCTTGAATATGTTCTGCAGCGAGGGCGGGGGCGGAGTGCCTTTCTTCACCGAAAAGCACATTCCGTGCGCCTGCCCTGCCCCGTGGTAAGGGTCCTGCCCCAGTATCACCGCGCGCACATCGCTGTAAGAAGTGTGCCGCAGGGCGTTGAAAATATCCTCCATCGGGGGATAAATGCGCCGGGTGGTGTACTCCTGCTTCAGGAATTCGCGCAGGCGAAGGTAATAGTCCTTTTTTATCTCGTCCGCAAGGAGCGCGTCCCATTCATTGCCGATGTGCATCACTTCTTCTTACCCTTTTTCGGCTTGCCGGAATTCTTAGTGCGCCTGGGCTTCACTGAAAATCCGAAGGAGCCTATCTTCTTGCCAAGAGCGTAATATGTGCCGTGTGCGTAAGCCATCAGCCCCGCCTTTTCCATGTGCAGCTTGCCCTTTTCATCGATGAGATCCTTTGCGATATTGACGGACATTATCTGCGCGATGAACATATCGTGGCTGCCCTGCGGGAGCACCTCGGTCACCCTGCACTCGATGGAGATGGGTGCCTGCGCTATCTGGGGCGCGGCAACAACGTTGCTCTCCTGGGGATAGAGCTTCATTTTCGCCAGCTTATCCTCGTTCTTGCCGGACTTTATGCCGCAGTAATCCACAGAGCGCACCAGCGTTGACGGCATCATGTTGATGACGAATTCCCCGCTCTCCCTGATGATGTTATAGGAATTGCGCTCCGGTCTGACGGAGATGTATGTCTTTGCCGGGTCGGAACAGATTATACCTGTCCACGCGACGGTGAGCGCGGTGGGCTTTTCCATAGTTCCGCAGGAGACCAGCACTGCCGGCACCGGTGCCAGGAGCGTTCCCGGCTTCCACTGTACTTTTTCCATTTTATTGTCCTTCCTTCTGTATCATTTCGGTTATTCCGCGGGAAATGCGCTGCGGGATACGGCTGAAATGCCCTCCCGCTTCGCTGCGGTATATCACATGCGCGGTGCGTTCCGCAATGCGCTTCACTTCCGCTGTCTTTTCCTCAACGGAGGCCATCAGCGGGTCCGGAGAGTTCTTCTCCTTGCCGCCAAGGCTGAGGTAAACGACGCCGTGCAGGTGGTGTTCTTTCAGGTAGTCAGTCCACCCGGGGAACCACATCGAGCCGGAACAGCTCGCGGCGCCGCACAGGCGCGGTTCTTTCCATTCTGCCAGGGAATACAGCGCGAACAGCCCTCCCAGCGAATACCCACACAGAAATATGCGCGTGAATTCACCATAAAGCCGCTCAAGTTCCCTCGTGAATTCCGGCAGGAATTCAACCAGCCTGCCAGCGCCGCCGGAAAACCTCCTGCCCGCAGGCGTGGAAGCATCCCACGGGGAATAGTCCCTGTCCCAGTCGATATCGCCGAATTCTGCCAGGGTGATCTCAGCGCCGTTATTCCGCAGCATTCCGCACACGTCGCAGAAAAGCTGCCGCTCAAACCCGCTGAAAAGCAGCGCCAGCGTATCTCCTCCGGAACTCTCTGCACGGCAGGAATACCCGCCGAAACCGAACTCTTCCATTATATGAGTATCCCCTCGAGATGGTCCATCTCATGCTGGATTATTTCAGCCGTTATTCCGCTGTACTTAACGCGGCACTTTTTCATGCGCATATCAAGGAATTCGACATCTATCTCCTCATGACGGGTGACGTTCTTTGCGCCCTCGTGACACAGGCAGCCCTCGTTCGTTTCATAGGTTTCAGGGCTTGCCCACTTTATCACAGGGTTGATCATGACGATGTATCTGTTGAGATCCTGGAACACGATGATCCGCTTGAGTACGCCTATCATGTTGGCTGCCATGCCGACGCATTCCTCGGCGTGGGCTGCGATGGTCTCGACCATGTCCTGCGCAGTCTGCAGGTCGTTCTTGTCTGCGGGCGCGGACTTCTGGCTCAGCAGGAACTTATCCTTTACTATGGGTCTTACCATATCAGTTCCACCTTTCCACAAGCTCAAATCTGATGTTGTGCAGAACCAGTCCGCTGCCGCCGAAATACAGCCTTATCGACATGAAATTCGACAGGAAGTTCGCGTTGCGGGACTGCTCCACGGGCTTTCCGCCAGTGCCGTTGAACGTATACGTTCCGCTGGGGCTGCCCAGAGCGAACAGCGTCACGGAGGTCTGCGCAAGCTCCGACAGCGTGCTCGAAGCAGTTATCACAGCCCTGTAAACACCGGGCTTTGTCACATTCAGCCCGAATGCGTAGCTGCTGCCCTTTTCGGTGGTCATTCCACCAAGGTCAAGCGTGAACTGCTCGTCCACATCGTAGAATGTGATGTCTGTGCTGTCCACCTCGCCGCTGTCCTCGGGACGGTTGATTATCTCGGTGGTATCGTCAATGCCCATCAGCCGCTTCATCGCATGGGTGGTCAGCAGCACGCGCAGAATATTCATCGCATTGCGCTGTAATTCACCCCTGGTGAGTTCCCCGCTTTCAAGGCTTGCAAGGGTGTTGTCGGCGTTGTGCGCACCGTCCGCAGTGACCATATAGACGTCGTTCTGCGCCATTGCCATTGCCGCGAAATCAGACCTGTCAGCGGGCTTCCCGCGGCGGTTGATATCAGCCCACCAGTCGGTCATTGCGAAGCCGTCGAAGCCCCATTCCCCGCGGAGTATGTTTGTCACAAGGTCGTAGTTGCCCGCAGTCCAGACGCCGTTCACCTTGCCGTAGGTGGTCATTATCGTCTTAGCCTCACCCTGCTTTACCGCTATCTCAAAGCCGCGCAGGTAAATTTCGCGCAGCGCCCGCTCTGAGATTATGCTGTCCAGCGTATGACGGTGGGTTTCACGGTTGTTGCCGCAGAAGTGCTTTATAGTTCCGTCCACGCCGGTGGAATGCAGCCCCGCAAGCTGCGCTGCAGCCAGGCTGCCGGTGAGGAATGGGTCCTCGGAGAAGTACTCGAAATTGCGCCCGTTGAGCGGGTGACGGTGGATATTCATGCCGGGGCCAAGCAGGCAGTCCACCTGATTGGTGTGCATCTCAAGTCCCATCAGCGTATACAGTTCCATCAGCAGCTGACGGTCGAACGTGGAAGCCAGCAGCGTGCCGTTCGGCAGGCTGAACGCTTTCGTTCCGCAGTCAAGGCGCATTCCGGAGGGGCCGTCGTCGCAGCAGCCGCAGGGAATTCCCAGCGCCTGGAGTTCGTCAGAAACGCCGCCGAATGCCGCAGCAGTACCCGCAGTGACCTTGGGACTGCCCATTCCCTCGCCGCGGATAATGCAGGAAAGGTCGTAGTCAGTCAGCTGCGCGGTGAATTCCTCAAGGGTGTTTTTGCCGTTGTAAACATCCGCGAGCCTGATCCCCCTGTCGCCGGTCTGCGGTATCTCTGCCGGCAGTTCCGCATGAGAATGCGGCTCGGGATCGGGCGTCAGCGGAACGTCCTCAAATACGACGGAACCGCTGCTGTTCTTCATTCTCTGGAACGGCGTAACGGGGCCAAGAGCCGACCTGCACTGTTCCACGACGGTTTCCGGGATCTCCAGCGAGAAGCACTCTCCTGCGCTGCGCACGTCGCTGCCGACATAGAAGCGGTAAGTTCCACCCTCGAGCAGCCAGCAGTAACGGTGCCCGGTGACGCCGCTGTCGTCGTAGGAAGCAAGGCTCTCCACCGGTATCTCGATAGTCAGCGTTTCGGAGTCGCCGGGCTTTATCGTCCAGGTCTTGTCGAAGCCGCAGAGCACCCTTGCAGGCTTCCCCAGCCTGCCCTGGGGAGCCTCGCAGTAAATCTGCACGACTTCCCTGCCGGGAACGGAACCTGTGTTCTTTACAGTTACATTTGCGGTGACAACGCCGTCAGCCGTGGAAAATTCAGCAGAAATATCAAACGTGGTATAGGACATACCAAAGCCGAACGGATAGCGCACCTTGTCCTTTGCGAACGTCTCAAAATAGCGGTAGCCGACGTAGATATCCTCTCCGTAGCAGTCCTCTTCACCGCTGCCGAAGAACTTGTCCGACGGGTAATCATGCACGCTGTACGCGATGGTGTCAGGCAGCTTTCCGCTCGGGGAAACCTCGCCGGTGAGCGCCATCGCAGTGCCGGTGCCGCCGACCATTCCACCCTGCCATACGTACATAACCGCGGAAACATCGTACCTGTCCATGAAGCCCATGTCGATAAGTCCCGCGGTGTTCAGCAGAACTACAGTTTTCGGGAATACCGCAGCGACCTTTTTCAGCATGTCCTCTTCCAGGTCGGAAAGCAGGAACGCGCCCTTTTCAAGCTTGTTGTCCATTTCCTCGCCGGCAGTTCTGCCGATGATGACTATAGCAGTGTCAGAGGTCTCAGCCGCAGACTTCACGATGTCGTCGGTGAGAGGCATTTCCTCCTGCGACCACGGCTCTCCTCCCCAGCCCTCGCCATAGTTGAACGGGTGCTCGCTGTCCCACTGGGTGTAAATATCCAGCAGCTTCTGGTTTACTTTATATCCGGCTTCGGTCAGTCCATCGGTTATGCCAACGACCTTTGAAACGTTCACCATGCCGCCGCTGCCGGTGCCGCTCTTGTAATAATGCAGCTGTATCCTGCCGAATACCGCAGCCTCGCCGTCCTTTTTCAGCGGGAGCGCGCCGTCGTTCTTCAGCAGCACAACGCCCTGTGAAACCGCTCGCGCTGACGCCTCAAGGTACTGTTCCCAGTCAAGAGTTCTTTTCATATTCCTGCTCCTTATCCGCTTACAGCAAGCGCTGTCCGAATGCACCGGCAGCGCCGCTTTGCCATAATCACTTGCCTCCGAAAAGTACGCTGTGTATTTCAGTATACCACATTCCATGACAAATTTCAAGTATTATCCGGTTAAATGCAACAGGTTTTGCGGTGGTATTTTCCGGGATTTTTTCACAAAAACACTTGCATTTGAACTCATATATTGTTATAATAAAGAGTAATGATAATACATAGAAATGGGGAATGAACTTGGATATTCTCAGCGTGATATCAGACATATTCAACAACCTGATACGTGTACTGATGTCGATACAGATCACCGACGTGATCGACATGGTGCTGCTTGCCGTGCTGATATTCGTGGTGATCAAATTCATGAAGGAAACACGCGCCGAGCAGCTGCTGAAAGGTATCGCGATACTTGTTGTGCTGTTCCTGGTGGTGCAGGTCTGCCAGCTGAAGGTAATGAGCTTTCTGTTCCAGAACTTCTTCCAGATGGGCATACTCGCGATCGTCGTGGTATTCCAGCCGGAACTGCGCCGCATGCTTGAAAAGGTCGGCACTGCAAAGGTGCAGAACATCGTGCAGTCGTTTGACAACAGCGGCAGCGTCGGCGACGCACAGGCGCGGGAACGCGCTATCCAGGGCATCGCGGACGCATGCGAAAGGCTCAGCCGCACCCGCACAGGCGCGCTTATAGTCATTGAGCGCCAGACAAAACTCGGAAATATAATCGAGCAGTCCACCGTGATAAACTCCGACCCGTCGCCGGAACTTTTCTGCAACATTTTCTACAACAAGGCTCCGCTGCACGATGGCGCGGTGATAATCCGCAACAACCGCATTTATGCCGCAGGCTGCTTCCTGCCGATAACCAGCAAGGGGCAGTACGTTGACGCGGACCTCGGTTCAAGGCACCGCGCTGCCCTGGGCATGAGCGAGAATTCCGACGCGCTGGTGATAGTCGTTTCCGAGGAGACCGGCATAATCTCCGTAGCAAAATCCGGTCAGCTCACAAGGTTCAACAACGAATACAACCCCAAGGAAGCTCTCATAAATATCCTCCGTGATGAAATGCCCGACAATTCCAAAGGCAAGGGCAGGCGCAGGGGCAAAAAGACCCAGAGCGCCGAAATGGAATGACGCAGTAAGGAGGAAGCATGGATAACAACACAAAAGAAACCCAGAACAACAAAAAGCAACGCCCCAGGCGCACATTCAGGGACGTTATGACAAGCGTCGGCACTTCCGTCAGAAACAACCTTAAAATAATCGTATGGAGCATTGTGCTGGCAGTGCTGGTGTGGATAGTGGTATCCGTTCAGGTGTTCCCGACTATCGAAACGGGGATAGCCGACATACCGATACAGCTGCAGCCCACGGACTACATGGCAACGCACAACCTGCAGGTCGTCGGGGATTACACCGGCACCACAGATATACGCATCGAGGGCAAGCGCTATGAGATAGCCGCCCTCAAATCCGAAGATTTCATCGCGACGCTGGACCTCACGTCGGTACGCTCGGCAGGTACTTTCACCGTGCCCGTGTCCGTCACGAGCCGCACCGGCGTTGACTACACGCTGCTCGAGTCGTCGCAGCTGTCGGTCACACTGGTGGTGGACGAGATAGCAACGAGGGAGTTCCCGATAACGGCTTACGCGCCTGATATCAGCCTGCCCGAGGGGTATTACGTCGATGAGATAACCGCTTCCCCGGCGACTGTCACCGTGACCGGTTCCGCTTCCGTTCTCGACAAGATAAGCCGAGTTGAAGCCAGAGCTTCCGTTGACGGCGAGATACACGAGAGCCACGAGGTGCAGACGACGCTCACCGTTTACTCAGAAAACGGCTCCAAACTTGTCAACGACGACATCAAACTCAGCACCGACAACGTAATGGTGAATATCCCGATATATATGCAGAAGGAACTGCCGCTGACATTCTCGTTTGCAGGAGTTCCCCAGTACTTCGACATAAACAGCCTGGGATACGACATTCAGCCCGGCACGATAATGGTCGCAGCGCCGGACGACAGCATCAGCAATCTCAGCGAGCTGAACATCGGCACCGTGAACATCTCGGATATCAGGCTCAACCAGACCGTTTCCACTATCCCGATAACGCTCCCGGAGGGCTACAAGAACCTTTCCGGCTACAACAGCGCAAGGGTGACATGGGACATCGCGGATTACGGCAAGCTTGACTTCCCCGTGACAAACATCACCGTCGTCAATACCCCAGACAACATGGAAGTCGAAATCATCACGCAGGAACTCACCCTGAGCGTTATCGGTCCGTCCGAGCAGCTCAGCGCGCTGTCCTCCGGGGATTTCTACATCACCGGCAATCTGCTGGGAGTTTCGCTGCACGACGGCTCCCAGGACGTGCCCGTCACCGTCGTGATAACCGGCTCCGACGGCAGCAACTGCCTTGCGGTGGGAAGCTACAAAATTACCGTCAGCGCAAGAACGGTGACAGAAGAGGAATAAATGGCAATAATCATTTCACAGATAAAAACTACCCTTGACGAACCAAAGGAAAACGCAGTGCCAAAGGCGCTTTCGGCGCTGCGCATCCCCCCCCGCGACGCGGTTGAGGCAAGAGTGTACAAAAGCTCGGTGGACGCCCGTCGCGAAGTCTGCTTCGTGCACTCGGTGTACGTCAGGCTGAAAGACCCGCGGCAGGAGCGGAGATTAGCCGAAAAGCGCCCCGACGTGCGCCTGTACGAGCCGGGTGAACTCACCGTAAAACGCGGCAGCGAGAAGCTTCGCGGCGATATCTACGTTGCAGGCTTCGGTCCCGCGGGAATGTTCTGCGCGCTCACCCTGTGCGAATTCGGCTATAAGCCGATAGTCCTCGAGCGCGGCGCGGATATGGATTCCCGCATAAAGGCGGTGGAAGGCTACTGGAGCACCGGCACGCTGGACAGAGCCTCAAACGTGCAGTTCGGCGAGGGCGGCGCGGGGACTTTCTCAGACGGAAAGCTCACCACCCGCATAAACGACCCGCTGTGCTCCCGGGTGCTGGAGCGCCTTGCGGAATTCGGCGCGCCGGAGGAGATACTCACCCAGGCAAAGCCGCACATCGGCACCGACAGACTCCGCAGCGTGGTCAGGAACCTGCGTCAGCGAGTTATACAGCTCGGTGGGGAAGTCCGCTTCCTGACGCCGCTGGAGGGGGCTTCCCCGGGCAGAGGCAGGCTGGAAAGTATCCGCGTAAACGGCGCGGACGTTCCCTGCGGCGCACTGGCGCTTGCAGTGGGACATTCCGCGCACGACACGTTCAGAATGCTGCTTGAAAGCGGCGTGGAACTTGTACCGAAACCGTTTTCAGTGGGCGCGAGAATAGAGCACCTGCAATCCGATATAGACAGCGCGCTTTATGGGAAGTACGCGGGGCACCCGGCGCTCCCGCCCGCGGAATATCAGCTTTCCTACCATGAGGGCGGCAGGGGCGTTTATACGTTCTGCATGTGCCCCGGGGGTTACGTGGTGGCTTCCGCGAGCGAACCGGGGACGGTGGTCACAAACGGCATGAGCTACTTCGACCGCGCGGGGAAAAACGCGAACAGCGCAGTGCTTGTTTCCGTCGCGCCTGAGGATTTCGGAGGAGGCCCGCTCGGCGGCGCGGAGTTCATTCAGCGGCTGGAGCAGTGCGCTTTCCAGATGGGAAAATCTGGCAGGGCGCCGGCTTCGCTCACCCGGGAATTCATCTCCGGTGGGAGCAGCTTCACGACAGGGCGCGTGGAACCTACGTATTCCCTCGGGGTGGAGCCGGCAGACCTTGGCGCGCTCTTCCCGGAATTCGTCAGCACACCGCTCAGGAACGGGCTGCGCTACTTCGACCGGCGCATTCCCGGCTTCTCAGACAGCGACAGCATTCTCACCGCGATAGAAACCAGGAGCAGTTCTCCGGTGAGATTACCGCGTAATGAAGCGGGCTATGCAGCCTGCGCGGATAATCTGTTCCCGTGCGGAGAGGGCTGCGGCTATGCCGGTGGAATAATGTCAGCGGCAGTGGACGGAATACGCACCGCGGTAAGGATAATGGAAAAGTACTCCCCGGACATGGCATAATCTGCCCCGGACAAGGCACAATAGTAAAAAACGGAGGTGCCTATGTCCAGCGGAATGATACTAGTTATCGGGAACCTGAAACTTCCCGGAAATGTTCCTTGCATATATGCCGGTGAGGTTCATGAAGTGGACTGCCCCGGCTGCGTCGTCGTGTTGTCTGAAAACGCAGCAGTTCCGCTGATAAAGCGCGCTGCGGGCGTTGTTGTCAACGGCGACTGCTGCGGAGCCATTCCCCCGGGCAGGCTCGGAGGAGTTCAGCTTGTGACCTGCGGCAGATGCGTCAAAAACACCGTCAGTGTGACTTCCGACAGCGGCGACAGAATGACCCTTGCGCTCAGCCGCGCCGTGACTACCCTCCACGGCGTCTGCGAACCCATGGAGCTGCCCCTGGAACGTTCCCCCGGCGTCACGGAATACGGCTGCATGGCGGCGTTTTCCGCAGCGGTGATACTTGATATGTGCTCCGGCTGAAAAATACCACTTGACAAAACCCTGATACGGGTATATAATATAATTACGGCAGGTAATGCCGAATACATTTTATCTGTTTCGGGGCGGAGTGAAATTCTCCACCGGCGGTGAAAGTCCGCGAGCCTTGCGAGAGGTTGAACCGGTGCAATTCCGGTACCGACGGTATAGTCCGGATGAAAGAACCAGAAAACAAATGTGTTATCGCTCATGCGTGCATATTTGCGCCCCTGTACAGCCATTTTGTGCGTGCAGGGGCTTTCTGTTTCCCCAGAACATTGGAGGAAAACATGAACAACACAACAACAAAGACAAAACAGGCATTCAATGTCCGCAAGCTGGTGTTTACTGCGCTGCTCAGCGCAATGGCGGTGGTACTGATGAAATTCCTTGCATTCAAGATACCGGTCATGCCGGGGTTCATCAGTTTTGATTTCTCCGACGTGCCTGCACTGCTGGCGTCACTGACTATGGGTCCGTTATCGGGCGCTGTGGTGTGCCTCATCAAGAACCTCGGTGGTTTTCTTATCGCAGGTTCTACCACAGGTGGTATCGGCGAAATATCAAACTTCATTCTCGGCTGCCTGCTGGTCGTTCCTGCCGGACTTATCGCAAACAAAGCAGGTCACACTACAAAGCATGTCATTCTTGCATGCCTTGCGGGTGCATTCTCTATGGCTGCCATCGGTCTTGTGACAAATTACTTCATCATCTACCCGATGTACACCGCTATGATGCCTATGGAAGCTATCATAGGTATGTATCAGGCTATCTGGTCGGGCGCCGATTCTCTTATCAAGTGCCTGGTGGTTTTCAATGTTCCGTTTACGTTCATCAAGGGACTTATCGCGGTACTTATTTCCGTGCCGCTTTACAAGAGGCTGCGCCCGGTATTCAACAGCAGCTTCCGCACAGAAATATAAGCCGCTCGCCAGCGGCAAAAGGAGCACAAAATGTCGCTGAAAGGCTTTTTCGGGCATCTCGGAACTATAACCCGTCACCGTCACAAGGTGATAGCTCACTGCGCAAAGGCAGGCATTCTCTGGCAGGGACTTCGTCACGACCTTTCAAAGTACTCCCCCACCGAGTTCATTCCCGGGGTGAAGTATTACCAGGGGATCCGCAGCCCGAACGAAGCTGAGCGCGAATTAAACGGGTATTCCCTCGCATGGATGCACCACAAGGGGCGCAACCGTCACCACTTTGAATACTGGATAGACGTTGACCCGGTGGAGAAAATCTACAAGCCCGTGAAAATGCCGTTGAACTTCCTGGTGGAAATGTTCTGCGACCGCGTGGCTGCAAGCAAGATATACCGCGGTGAAAAATACCGCGACAGCGACCCGCTGGATTATTTCCTCAACCGCAAACCCACGCGGTCTATTCACCCGGAAACCTCCGAACTTCTTGAAAAGCTTCTCAGAATGCTCGCTGAAAAAGGCGAGGACGAAACATTCAGGTACATCAGGGAGCTGCTGAAGGAAGGAAAATACTGAATTCAATTCGTAATTCATAATGCGGAATTTCGGTGTCCGCTTACGCGGAGGATAAAAAATCTGATATGAAACAAAACAGGGCGAAAGTGTTTCTTTCGTCCTGTTTATTTTATAGGAATTATCCGCGAAGTAAGTACCGTGGTTTAATTAGCGTCTTTCATCTTTATCGGAACATATTCAAAGTGCTGCCGGGAAGCGCGTGTCTCGAGTTCCGCATTCTGACCGGGACTGACATTCGCGAGCACCATCAGCCCGCGGAAGCCCTCAGCCATGATGTCGAGCATTGCAACCAGCTCCTCGGTGAGCATTCCTGTTATCACAAACACCACTGAAGCGCCCTGCTGACCCTCGGTAATAAGCTGGCGCAGTTCCATCGTTTCGACCTTTGTGGGTATCACCGCAGCCATATCATAGAAGCGCTCAAAATCTGCCATATCGCGGATATCGCAGCGGTAATTCCCGATGATCGCGCCGAAATCAACAATGCTGTTAATACCAGCCTTTACTGAAGCCAGAGCCACCGCTATTGCAGCTTCTATCACCGCGTCGGCGTACTTCATCGCCGCTCCGGTATCCGTGATGTCATTGCGGTAATCGCACAGAACTGCAGTTCTGCGTTCCGCAGTCTGGTCGTACTGCTTTATCATCAGCTCGTCCAGCTTTGCGGTGAGCTTCCAGTGAACCAGCTGCATTACGTCGCCCTGAACATACTCGCGCACGTGTGAGAAGTCCTCGCGCTCGCCTTTCAGAAGAAGCGACGGGTCGGTGTTTTCCTCACCGGGCGCCTCGGCTATAAGTTCACCGAAATCCATCTTGCGGGGCTGGAATATCAGCGTCGCCTCTGAACGTATCTTTCTTGTTATGCGGATTATCCTCAGCGGGTCGTAGAAAACAGCCCGGCTGATCTCCGCAACATACGCGCCGCGGTATCGGTGCATCACTGTAACGGCTATCCGGCACCTGCCAAAAGGCGGCACGGAAGCGTAAATGCGCTTCATCGAAAACAGCCCGGTCTCACGGTCGGGAAGATTGCACTGCAGTTCTATCGGCGCACACGGGAATACCGACCGGCTGCGCACATATATCCACAGGTCGAATTCCTCGCCCTTCTGCCGCACTATCCGCGTGGAACTCCCTGAACCGTTACGGATGGTGTTCTCAACGAAATCAGCGCTGCTGGTGCGGCTGCAAATCAGCACACAGACTGCCGCCAGCAGCGGGTAACACAGCGCCGCAATGAGCAGCACTGCCGAGATACGGCTCTGATAAGCCGCAGAGAATATCAGCAGCGCAACCGTGAGCGTGATGTAGATAAGTCTATTTCTGCTCATCTGCGCCCTCTCAAATATTGCGCCTTACCGGTGGTGTGACTGACGAAACCGCGTCCTGCAGCACCGAAGTTATATCCATGCGGCGCAGCTTCATCTCCTGACGGAGAACTATCCTGTGGCTGAACACAGGTATCATCAGCCTTACGATGTCCTCCGGCACGACGTAATCCCTGCCGCTGAGGTATGCGTACGCCCTTGCCGCCTGCAGTATCGCCAGCGAAGCGCGCGGACTTACGCCCAGCTCAACGCCGCTGTGCGACCTCGTTGCCGCGGAAAGCTCCGCGATGTACCTGCATATGCTGTCAGCCGCCTGCACCTGCTGGACCTCGCCTATGCACTGCTGCAGCTGCTCCGCAGTCATAACCTGCTGGACTTCTGCAACGGGGTTTCCACCAAGCCGGTCGAGAAGAATTCCGGTTTCCTCCTCGACAGTGGGATAACCCATGCTTATCTTTATCATGAAACGGTCCAGCTGCGCTTCCGGCAGCGGGAAAGTCCCCACATACCCCTGGGAATTCTGCGTTGCGATGACCATGAACGGCTGCGGCAGTAAATGCACCACGCCGTCTACCGTAACGCGCTTTTCCTCCATGGCTTCAAGCAGCGCGGACTGCGTTTTCGGAGAGGTACGGTTTATCTCGTCCGCAAGCAGAATGTTAGTCATAACAAGCCCCGCGCGGTACTCAAAGCGGTTTTCTTCCCTGTCGAACATGGTGAAGCCGGTGATATCCGACGCCATAACGTCAGGCGTGAACTGCGCCCTGCGGAAACTCAGACCGGTGGCCCGGCCAAGCGCCATTGCAAGCGTGGTCTTACCCACGCCGGGTACGTCCTCAATGAGCACATGCCCCTGCGCAAGCATTGCCGTCAGGATCAGCTGAACAGCCTCCTCCTTGCCCTTTATCACCTTTGATATCTCGGCAGCAAGCCTGCCAATAAGCTGCTGACCGCCACTAAAATAAGCCATCTGTGCTCCTTTACCCGGACATTGTTTTCGCCCGTATCATCGCTGGAATATCACAGCGCAAATATCATCTGTACTCGGCTGATGAGCCGATATATCGTCATATAGTATTTTTTGCCACGTAATATATTTCTGGTATGCAAAGTTATTATAACACACTTTTCCGCGTAAATCAACCACTTTTTAGAATTCCGGAAGCAAAATAAATCACTCTTTTTCAATAATGCCGCGCCTCAGCCTTGACATCGGGGTGGTGTAAAAGTAATTCTGCCGGAACATCTCTGCCGGGGTCGCTTCGTTTATCATGGCGCCATTGAACAGCATTCCGCAGATGTCCGCAGTATCGGCGGCGAATTCCGCGTCGTGAGTTACCAGCAGCACTGCAGTGCCTGCCGCCGACAGTTCCCTCAGCATGCGGGACATTGCGGAGCGTGCAGCGGCGTCGGTGCCCTTTGTCGGCTCGTCCAGCAGCAGGATATCGGGCTTACCCGCGAGAAGCTTTGCCAGCGCCAGTTTCTGCCGCTCTCCTCCAGAAAGGTCAAGCGGGTCACGGTCTGAAAGCCCGTCCAGCGCAAAACGCTCAAGCATTTCACGCGGGGCTTCCTCACCGACGGTTTCTTTTGAGAACAGCAGACAGGGTTCCTGCGGGAGATAGGCAGTCACTGCGTTTCTGCGCATTTTCACCCTGCCGCCGGTGGGCTTGAGAATTCCGCTTATCGTTTTCAGCAGCGTGGATTTTCCGCTTCCGTTGCCGCCTATTACCGCGTAAATTTCCCCGGGATAAAGCTTCAGCGATGCCCCGCGCAGCACGTCGGGGGCAGTCTTTCCCCAGCCTGCATGGAGCTCCTTTACTGTGAGCAGCGGGTCGCCTGGGGGGGTAAATTCCTGCGGGGAATTTTCAGCATGCGTGCGGAGGTATTCCCGACAGAGTTCATTCTGTCTGCCCTCTCGTATCGAAACCGGGGAAGCGCCCCTTCCCCCCGCGCTTCGGAACACCCTCTGAGACGCAGTCAGCGCGCGGCTCATCGGGTGGTTTTCAGGCAGGGCGTCTGCAAGAAGCCCCGGGGGACAATCCGCGATGATCCTGCCGCAGTCCAGCACGATCACCCTGTCCGATATCGGCAGAAGCTCTTCAAGCCGGTGCTCAGCCGCGATGACAGTCACCCCTATATCCTGATTTATCCTGCGCACTGCGTCAACGAAATTCTGCGCAGAAAGCGGGTCAAGCTGCGAGGAAGCCTCGTCCAGCAGCAGTATCTCCGGGTGCAGCGCAGCAGCGGAAGCCAGGCACAGCAGCTGCTTCTGCCCGCCTGAAAGCGTGGAGGTTTCGCGCTCGAAAAGCTCCTCCAGCCCGAACCAGCACGCCATTTCACCGACGCGTCGGCGTATCTCTGCCTGGGGCATTCCAACGCTCTCGCAGGAAAAGGCAAGCTCGTGCCACACCTTATCGGTGACTGTCTGCGCTTCCGGGTCCTGCATGACGAACCCTATTTTCGCGGCAGAATTCACGTCCGGCTCGGCTGAAATTTCCCTGCCGGAGATGCTGACGCTGCCCGAAATGCTTCCCCTGGGCTGCAGACCCGGCTTCATCAGCCGAAGTAATGTGCTCTTTCCGCAGCCGGAAAGTCCGCACAGCGTGACAAATTCCCCGGGCATTATGCGCAGGGTGACATCGTTCAGCGCGGTGTTCCCGTCGGGGTACGCAAAACTCAAATGCGATATCTCTATCTGATTTTTCATATCCACCATTCCGGGGTGAGTTCACCCAGCGTCACTGTCCTGCCAGAATTAAAGTCCATCATTATCTCAACGCCCTTGTAGTTGTCCGGCATAAGCTGCACCATGAGCTCACGGCATGCCCCGCAGGGAGCGCCGCAGCTGCCGTCCGGCATTACCGCAAGCACTTTACTTATCTTCTGCTCGCCGTTGGTTATCATGTTGAATATCGCATTACGTTCCGCGCATATGCCAAGGGTGGAGCATGTGTCCACGCACACGCCCGTATAAATACGCCCGGAAGCCGACAGTATCGCCGCAGCTACTCCGCCTGCTTCCACATAGCTGGAAATCGTTCTGTCATTCTGTACTGCCTTTGCAGCATTATAAAGTTTTTCCCATATATTATCCATTTTTTCTCCACTATTATTCCCTGCCATACCTGACCACCACTGCCGACGGCAGCAGGCAGAAAGCCCCAAAACCGCAATACAGCAGGATATCCATTGCTCCTGTCCTTATTTCTGAAAGCGCCGGGTAAAACCAAAATCCACCCGCGCCGAACACCATCAGCACAATGCACCCGGCTGAAAGCAAAACAACCGCCGAAAGCGCAGCCGCAGTGCCTCCAGTGAAGCGATACAGCGAAAAACTCGTTCGCCTTGCCGTGCCGTAACCCCTCGCGCGCATTGACAGCGCGGAATCCATCGCCTGCTCTGCAGAATACCCCAGCGAAGCCGAAAACGCCCTGAGATGTTCGCGCACGCCGTTGCATTTCTGCACAGCGAAGAATTCTTTCGTGCGCCTTATGAACATCGGAATAAACCTTATCGCGCAGGAAAGCACCAACCCTGCCGCCGGAAGCACCCTCCCGAACAGCCAGATGTATTTGTCGCTGGTGACGTACTGCACCGCGCACGCTCCCCACAGGCACACAGCAGCCAGCATTCCACCGATGAAAGCACCGTAAGCCAGCGCTTCCAGCGTGAATGCATAGTCCCCGACAAAGAAAAGCGCTGTTTCACCGTTGTGTACGAAAATGAAATTCGCAAGCGCCGCAGTCCCGGCAATGACTGCATACCAGCCGCCCCCCCGGAGCCTTCCGGACAGCCCGGTCAGAAGAAGCGCCCCCGCAAGCGATTCCGCAACGGTCACAGGATCTCCTGCAAATGCAGTCAGCCCAAGCACCGACAGCAGATACGCAAAGCACACTGCCGGGTGCATTCTTTCAAGCTTTCTCAAATTATTTCCTCGCGGCCCAGCCAGTTTATAAGTCCCTCGCAGCCGTCGCAGACATCGCGGTAAGTGGTTTCAAATTCCCCGGTGTACCATGGGTCGGCTATCGCCCCGGGTCGGTCGGTGAAGTCCAGCAGCAGGCGTATTTTATCAGCGTATTCCTCACCGGCTATGCGGGTCATGTTGCGGATATTCGCGCCGTCCATGCCGATCAGCAGGTCGTAATTTTCGGCGTCTGCGCGCGTCATCTGGCGTGCGCGTTTGGCTGAAAAGTCGATACCGAGCCTGCGTAATATTGCTGCCGTACCGTAATGCACAGGATTCCCTATTTCCTCTGTCGAGGTCGCTGCAGAAGCTGCCGTGACTTCGGTTATATTTCGTTTTTTCAGCATGTCGAGAAATATGAATTCTGCCATAGGTGACCGGCAGATATTGCCGTGGCAGACGAATAGTATCTTGTACATCTGTGTTGTTCCTTTCAGAAGGCTTTCTATTGCATTATTTTGCGTACTGTCAGATTTGCGGTTGATTTCACAGAAATACGGCAAATCGCGGACGCGTGTAGTAGTCAGATAGTAGTAAAAATCCGGGGTTTTACTACTGAGGATAATGCAGATGATTTTATTATAGCAATATTTCCAGAGGATTGCAATACTATTTATTACATTATTCCTCGGCATTAAACATAATTGTGAAGAAAAGTTTCTGGCAGCAGCTTGTATCTGTATACAACTCCATTTTCATCGTTTATATTATAAATGCCGTTTTCGCCCACAGGTTTCTTTAATTTGTTCATAACTGATGGATGTTCTTCTCCAATTAGAACAGCTCCCATTTTCTCAAAGACATGTTTACTGTGAAGATTGTTTGACTTTATCCTTATCAAGAAAAAGTCTATATTGTGTTCAATGCAAATCTTCTGTGCGAGCAGCTTAACAACATTTGCGGCTATTCCCTGATTGCGCTTGCTTTCTACAAGATTAAGTCCCAGTTCGGGAGTATTGCTCTCACAATTTATTAATTCAATGCATCCGCAAAATTGCTCGTTTTCGTTCTCATAAATGGAATAACACTTGTCGTTCCCTTTGCTTAACTCATTTAATGTCGCATCCCACATTATATCCATAAGGAACGACGAGTTGACGCCATTTATCTGACGATGCAGCTCCATGAAATTATTTTTGTCAACATACTCCAATTGATATAAGATGTAACCATTGCCAATCGCATATAAATCTCTCATACTTTGTTCCTCCGCTATGGAAAAGGAGCAACCACAGTGATTGCTCCTACAGTGCACTTGTTTTTATAGCCAGCTTGTTGGCGGGAATACCAGTTAATCGACCTTGTTATATCCATTTTGATATCCGTTACATTGTTGCTGTTATATTAATAGAGAACTACACATAAAATTCTTCGAACGTATCAAGGCACAGGCACCCCAGACGTCCTTTAGGGTAGCACGCGCCGCAGTCTATAAAGATATTCCTGCCGTTCTTATAGATTTCTGGGTTTCCCGAGAAATACGGCGTAGGAGTATGCCCCATAACCGTAAATATGCTATTGTCGTCAAAATACTGCTGCGATGGGTCGGGTCGGCAGGAAAGCAAGTCGTCGTCCGTGTATTCGCTTAATTTCTTTCCAGGCTTGTAATTTCCAAGCCCTGCGTGAACAAGCACAAAAGATTTATCTCCGACATCGACTGTTTCTAACAGTGTGAATTCTCTTAGATAATCAATAACTTTTCTTCTCTGGCGGGAATCGAGTTTGCAGAAATCTGAAAGTGTGGTTTTTCCGGCGTTACTGATCCACACCTGAAGCGCCTGTGAAAGATTGACATCAAGCTCGCCGCTTTTCACAAGTGCCTTATCTACTTTCGGAAGCAGTTCCAGAGCTATTAAGTCATGGTTTCCCATAAGAGGGTACACATTTGGGCGGCTCATCATGTCAAGCAATACCTTCATAGGCGCTTCTCCACGATCCACTACATCGCCTATCACATAAAGGACATCGCTTTCTTTAAAGTCAATTTTGCGAAGAATTTCTTCGTATTTATCGTACATTCCGTGAATATCGCTTATAACATAAGTCATAAGGAAATCCCCCTTTATTCGCTTGTTCCTTTAGCATTATTATTCGTTTTTACAGCAATAGATGTTCATTGCTATTTCAAACCATTTTTCGTATATTTCTTCGCTTGTCAGGTTGCTTATCTCTTTTGAAAACCGCTCATAATGGTCAGCTCTTACAACAAGATGATTTCCGAAACCCATATAAATATGTTTCCAGCCTTCATTTACTCTGGTTTTCATATTTGTTGTTGATTCGTCTAATAATAAATAAAGCAATATTTCACCAGATGTTTTTTCATTTTCCATTGGACCATTAAAACAGCAGCCATTTAATGCGGGAAAGCTCTTCTTGACATCTTCCCAAGGTGTTTCTTCGGATAAGTAATTTATTGTGAAATAATTACCGTCATCAGTGACAAAATCCATATAACCGCCCAAACCCATTGCTCCGGGCTCAGCCAGCGAATACATAACTACTTTATTAAAATTAAATCTTTCTTTGTTCATTTTTAGTCCTCCCGTGAGGCAAACCAGGACGTTTCCCGATTTGCCTTTTCTTCCATTAATTCCCTATCAATCAAAAGTACCGGAATGATTTTTCAGATATGGCATAACAGCCTTATGTCTTTTATCAATTGAAATGCACATATCGGTGCCATCTGCTTTCTGAATAAGAGGTTTTAGTGCTAAAATATAGTGCGCCTCGGTGTCTTTTCTGGCTTTGTTTAGGTAGATCCCTGTTTCAAGCAGAGCAACTGAAATGCTATTGTTCCCTAACGTGTCGCCTAGCCCAAACAACTCTGGAAAATGGCAAATATTGTAAGCGTGTACAACAAGACGCTGAACCGTTCTTATACTTTCCCCTATGTACAGGTTCCCGTTAAGCTTTAGGCAGTACACTGCGAAAAGTTTGTCTTTATAATGATTCTGTATAAGAGCCTTCAACGTGGGAATATTCTCCCTTATCCAAGCCGCGCCTTCTTCGGAAAAAGCCCAATCCTGCGCAGGCCGAAAGAGGACTTTCAGATAATGCTGAAAGGTGTTTGATGTCGTATTCATTGTGAATCTCCTTTCGATTTCGGCTTTGCCGTTAAGAGCATTATAACACGAAAGGTCAAAGAGATGATTAACCGCTCCAGGTTGTGGTGAATTCAACTATTTTGATTGCCTGTTTTCTGTGTATTCTATACAACCCTTGATGCTTAATTTATATAGAATGTTCTCATTATGGGCAGATATTTCTTCTCTTGAAACCTGCTCTGTCGTTTGAATTCCACTTTTTTCAATTACCTTAAATGCTTCAGCCAGTCCTGCATCAACCAGCACTTTAAGACCTGCCACAATGCCGGACTTTGTGTATTTGGCATCCAGAGTTTTCCCAAAATTATATAGCATATCCAGAGTAACCGAACGCCCCGGTAAATAATTGACAAAGCAGCACTTAACTTTTAAAAAACCTGTCATGTACTTTGCCAGCGGAGTATTAATAGTGTCTTGGTTAAGTTGAAACTCAAATTCTTTGTTGTTATCAGAAAATAACATATTAAAAACTCGCTTGGCGTTTGAAGTGGTATTATCAAGGCTTACTGTATTGCAAAGCCTATCAATATCTGTAAACGTTGCTATATATAGTATCTTTCTATTATTTAAAGCATTGATTATTTCCTGACTAAGTTTGTTTTTCTCAAGATGTCTCCAATTGTTGATGGCAGTAACGGAAACCGTACTGTCCTTAGTTTCAACAGCAGTATCCATTTGAATCTGTTTATTGGAGTTCGTATTCAAATATCTCAGAATCTCATCGCAGTCGTAAATATATTTATAGGTAGCACTCATTATTATTCTCTCCAATATAGATTGATAGGAACAATCGGTTTCACTTAATTATAGCACAGAATTTCAGATTTGCATAGTACCAAAAAGAAAACGCCCTGCAAATCGCAGGGCAGAATCTTATAGCGTATTATCCCATCACTCTGAACATTTCCTGTGTTTTCTCCCCGCCAAGCTTATCCATCTCCCTGCGGGCATTTTCAATCTCGGCTATCCGACCGAGTTCGTCCTGAGCGTCCTCAAGTCCGAGATGTGTGTAAGTATTCAGAGTAACACCGATGTCGCTGTGTCCCATAAGGTATTGCAGCGTTTTCGGGTTCATGCCGGACTTCGCCATATTGCTGCAATAGGTGTGGCGGCAGACGTGCGGAGTGATACTCGGCATTTGCAGGCGGTAAATCTCGTTGTACCGATTCACCATATGCTTTAATCGGTGTTCCCAGTGCATTGCGACCAGCGGCATTCCATTTTTATCGTAGTACAGAAATCCCGCGTACCCATCTATTATTCGTTCGCGTTTTGGTGGTTCTCTGTCCTCAATTATGGCACGGAAGCACCCGACAACATCATCGGTGAGCGGCAGCTTTCTTGTACCAGCTTTGGTCTTGGTAGGCTCAATATGGTAAGTGCTGTCCGAAGTCCGCTGCAATTGATGGTCGATATTCAGCACTTTTTTCTGTAAATCTATATCTTTAAGTGTAAGCCCGCAAAATTCTGAAATTCGCAGTCCGGTGTGAAACAGTATGTATATTGCTTCATAATATTTGCAGTAGCAATTGTCATCGTGCACAAATTTAAGAAACCGCCGCATATCCTCGCGGCTGATGGCTTCTCTTGTAACGCTGTCGTTGACCACGACACCCGCAAGCTGAAATCCGAACGGGTTCTTGTTCAGGATATCATCATCGACCGCCATCTGGAACGCAGGTCGCAGAATTCCTCTGACTGTTTTTACCGTGCTGTACCCTCTGCCGTCTTTCTGAAGTTTTATCAGAAACAGCTTAGCGTCCGAGGTTTTGATATGCGAAATCTTTTTTGCGCCGAATTCCTCGTTTTTGAGAATATTCATAACGAAATTGTAGTTTGCCACCGTGCTGGGTCTGGAACCCGTTTTTGTGGAAAGATAACGCTCGGTTATCTCAACGACTGTGAGATTAAGTTTTTGTGGGTCAAGCTGCGATTCAATATCGCGCCCTATCTGCTTTTCAAGTTCGCGGAGTGATGGCGTAGCTTTCTTTCCTGCCGGAAGTTTATCCGTGGGTTCAAGCCGCCAGCTGTAAACGAATTTTGCTTTGTCGCCGACATAGTATTTGAATTGATACTTCCCATCAGCGCGGATCGATTCGCCGGCACGGAGCAGGCGGTGCTTTGAGTCGCGCCTTATTTTTCTTAGTGTTGCCATGTTTTCCTCCTCCTGAGTTCTGCGTGTTCATCAAGGTATTTTTCAAAAATCGTGCGGATAATAAGTCTGCGGCCGCCGTAAAACGCTATGAAATCAAGTTTTGTACCGCTTCTGATAAGAGCAAGGAACTTTCTGCTGCTCAAATCGAAAAGCAGAATGGTTTCATTGGGGTTAAGAAGGTCTTTTTCGCCCAGTTCGGTTTTCGCCATAAAATCTCACTCCCTTCATGACGTTTTCCGTTCAACGGTCATTACTATATATTACTCTTAATCGTAAAAATAGCAACTACTAACGGCAGAATAAATAAAATCAGATCGTAGAAGTATTGCAGAGAAACTCCTCAAATTTTGTGCGATTTATGAGGTATCTGTTTCCGCTGTAAACCGAGAACACTCCGAGGTTTTCCTCCGCCAGTCGCCGCATTTTCTTTACCCCGATGTTAAAATACTCTCCTGCTTCTTTTATCGTGAGCAGGTACTTTTCTCCGGTTGTCATTTCTTTCATTGTAAATCCTCCATTCTGAACCACTACGCTGCTGTTCAAGTGGCAGCAATACCGTAAGTGGTTCGCATAAATATGCTTTCAACTATAAAAGGACAGCTATTCAAGATTTCCGAACCAAAAATAAAAAAAATTACCCGCCAAGGAAAAAATCCTCGGCGGGTAAACACCTATTCACACTTAATAAACGCATTTCCGAACCCTGCTGCCTTGACTTTTTCAAGAAAAGCTTCTGCGTTGCCTTTCTCCGAAAATGCCCCGACCTGCACTCGGTACAGCTTTTGGGGCTTGTCCAAAAGCTTCTTCACGTCAGAACGGAATGTATCCATACCCTTGCCGAACTTCGGAAACCAGTGCATAACATCGGAATGAGCAGACGCAATCCCCATATTATGACCTTCGCTGTGGCAGATGATATCCTTTTCAGTGAGTCCGAACTTTTGACAAAGGAAAACGCACAAATCTACGGCTTCGGTGTAAACTTTGTTGAAATATCTGCTGTCAGTTAACCCGTCCTCGCATATTTCAAAGCCAATGTAGCCGAGAAAATTTGCGCTGCCGCTTTTCGGCGGAAAAAAGTTGCGCTGCCGCTTTCCCCTGAACGGCTGTGCCAGCCGCAGATATCCCACGGGAGCGTCTGGTATGTCGCAATCGAACCGTCAGCCAGTTTACCGATAAACGCATGAGCGCATATCTCCCTGCCGTCAGGGTGATATGTATTCCAATGGTTATTGTACTTATTCACACCGAGCAGTCCATCGTCCGGACCTATATACCGTTTCAACCAAGGGTTATTTGCTCCGGTGGAGTGAACCATAATTCCCTTGACGGTCATTTTCCTGTTTGCCTTGTAGCAGGCATTCTCAGTAAGATACAGATTATGCAGATTCATCATCGTCCTCCTTTTCACTGCGGTCATGAAGCTGCTCCAGAACGGATTTCAGCTTCTGCGGAATAGGCAGTCCCAGGTATGCGGCGTTTTCCAACAGGGACACGCCCTCATTCGACAAATAGAAGAATATCACCGCAGTGCGCAGAACAGAGCCTGCGCCAATAACCCGTGTATCAAGAATATGCCCGCCGCCGACCAGAGCAAAGATAAGCACCTTTCTGCATATTCCCTTGAAACCAACTGCGCTTGACAGCTTCTTGTCCGAGATAGCGCACATCACTCCGGTTATGTAGTCGATAACCACAAACGCAATAAGCGCATAGAGCAGCCCGTCACTCCCTCCGAGAAACCAGCCGAGCCACCCGCCGACCGCCGTAAAAATAAGCTGAATTGTGTTCCAGAATTCTCTCATAATAAACCCTCCTCGTCAACAATGTCGTAAGTTATTTTCATGACCTGCCCGTCTAATTTGCGTACAGGTTCGGACAGGTTATTTATAGTGGTAAGGCACAGTTTGCAGATACCAAGCGCAAAGCCGAAAAAGTGCTGATTACTGCTTGAATACGGATAGTACGGCAGAACATACAGCGGCAGCGACAGTCCCTCTGTCTTAATGAGATTGCAGTAGGAATAGAGATAACTCACACCGTATGTTGGCGCAGACATTCTCATTCTGTACCAGCCGTAGCCGTCAGAACGCTTGATTATCTCAAGCGCAATAAGCCCATAGGAAATATTGCAGCTGTCGCAAAGGAGCAGCGGTGTGTTGGTTTTTTCATCGACATAAAAGCCCCAGAAACTGGCGGCGCTCATGTTAGACAGCGTTCCGTTCCCGACATACTGAATAATATTCCCGGTGGATTTTCCGTCCTTTGTGAATACCCTCATTTGCCCGTAATTGTTGGTAGAGGTTGATTTCTTGCCGTCAATAAGCGGATATTTCGTTATCACAAAATACTTGTCGTCCCACTCAAATGCGCTCAGCGCATTGCAGTAATCGCCGTTCACTCCGGTACCGTAGAACCAACGATAATATGGCTGCGAGTTGCTTATCCTCTCATAGTGAAATCCCACTCCGTAGTTTTGCAAAATTGCGTCCGTTTCAATTACCTTTTTGGAAACCTGCGAGTAATCCGAAAGACGAAAAACATAATGATGAATGTGATACCGAGCCGTAGCAACAATGTGTATTTTATCCCCGACAACATACGGAAAGTACGCAAGCCACTGCGGATCGTCCTCCCAATTCTGCCGCAGCTTCTCCTTTTCTTCATCGGGGAGATAGTCGCTGTTCGTGATGTTGCAGTCGTAGAAATAACTTCCGTGATGATAGGAATTATCGTTCATAGAACCGGGAATTCTCTCCGAAGCTGGGAACAGCTCTATCACCTTTTTCACGCTGATAATGCCGCAGAACGGCTTTTCCGCGCTGACGCTTATCGACATCGGGTCGAAAATAATGACCTCATAAATGCCGCCGTTGTGGATATGCTTGCCCAGAAACCGCACGTTTCCGTTGTTCATTCTGTTCATGTAAAACCATTTGTACAAAGCGCAGTTAAACTGCGAATCGGGAATGTACCGTCCCACAATCGTGTGATATGCCTGTTTGAAAGAATCTATCGAACTGCTGTTGAGGTCAGTTCCTCCAGTTGACAGATTCCAGTAAGTGTCGTGGTAGCCGCAGGTGCCGCCGTCCTTGGTGGTTAGGCATATACAACCGATTTCGCCGTTCGCACGGTCTGAAGCAAAGTCCCACACATGACGGTAGCCCTTGCCATTCTCTATTCGTCCGCTTTCGTTTGCGTTGTAAGTACCTATCGACTTATCCGTGCTTGTGTTTGAAATTCCGGCATGACCTATCTCCTCGTTCGTCCACGGGAGCATCATATTATTGCCGTCCTCGGGGATTTTGTCACGGCAGACGATAACTCCACGGAATGCAGTATCGGCAATGTTTCCCACGAAATCACGCAGCATATTAAAACTGCGGTCGTTGTCGGAATCCATGCCGATTTCAATGTAATCGGGTGGGTTCAGAATCGTGTCAACGGCATTGGTTATCATGTTTTCCTCATGGATTTCATACACCGTTCTGCCGGACTTTTCGTCTATGATTTGAATTGTCGCACGTCCTTTTATCATGTTTCTTCCTCCTCAAATGGTGAATAAATAAACGAAGTCTGGAAACTGCCGCAAGGCGCATTGTTAAGCACATCAACTAGATTTCCGACCTCGCCGTCATACAATAACGTTATACTCTGCACGCTGTCTTTCATTACAGAACTTCCGAATGCAAGCCAAATCGTGCTGCCGAAATTACCGACACCAAAATCCGCAGAAATCGGCTGCAAGCGCACAGTTTCATTTTCGGTTGTGACTATCATGGTGAACGCAGAAACCGCTATTTCATCAGCCTTGACAGGATTACGCAGTTCAAGATATAGCTTTCTGTTGGACACATTCACCACCGTAATTGGCGGCGGTGTAATTATCTTCGGACTCCATGCGTCAGGGAATACCGCTCTGAACGTGGGTTCAAGCATTTTCCTCTCCCTCTCGCTCTTAACAAAAGCGGGCATAGGCTCGGTGAACTTGAATTTGTGCGATTTAAGTATTTCAAATAAGAGCGTATCCGATGTGCGAACAAGCGCTTTTCTGGCTGTTCTCCGCATAGTGAAATGAACCTCATTCTCACGTGCTTCAATGTAGCCGTCCCAGGGTGTATCTCCGGCAAGGTAAGCGCCCATCACATAGCCCCAGGTCTGCATTTTCGGGAATTTGCCCTCTGCGCCGTCAGACGAAATCACGCTCAACGACATGGTGTTCTGGCCGACTTCCGATGTGAACGGATAGGTGTAGGTCTTAGTGTGCGCTCCCTCACTAAAATACTCTTCGTACCGCATAACTTCATTTTCGTTCTTTTTCAGAACAAATGCAAGCGTTCCTGCGGCTGAAATCACAAATTTCAAGGTCGAACAGAATGCCGCATAAGTCGCTTGGATTGCGTTGTAGGTAATGCGAAACAGCCGCTGTGACTTTTCCGTAATCGCAATATCCACGCTGTTTGTGGCGGTTTTCAGCTCCGCTGTGGAGTCGCCCACGTCCTTTCGTATCTCGTTCGTTTTCTGCTCCATCTGGTAGAGATTGTCCGAAATGCTCGGTCTGTAATCTCCGACCTCAATGGAAATTTCACGGCGGTTAAATGGGTTGAAACTCATGGCAATTATGCGTGTGTTCACGTTGAGGTCAAACGGGTGGAACACAATATGCACGTTGTCGCCAACGGAAAAGTTGATGTTCTTGTAGAGCGTAAGGCCGTAATTTGTAGTCCCCGAACGGCTGTCGGTTTCCATTGTCAAATCCGAAACGTTGCGGCCGTCCATAATGCCGATATAGTCCTGCGAACCTCTGTGATTGCGAATATTTATTTCAGTTCCATTGTACTCAATTTCGCCGCCGCACAGCGCTATAAGCTGCATTAGAGCGGCTCTGCGTGTGCATTCACGGTTTATTTTCAGCTTTATCGGGACGGTCGGGTCGCATATTCCTGCGGTCAGAGACGTTCCTTGAAGCAAAGAAATAAGGCACTCACCGGGAGCGCCCTCGAAATCAAATTCAGTCAGCTTGTATTCATCATTGTTCAGTTCGTATGATTTGTGTTCGCACTCCATCGTGCAGATTGCAATGCCGTTTGACAGGGATTTTGAAACTTTCACAACGTTGAAAAGGTAGTTCAGCGTGTCGCTTTTCAGCTGTACCTCAAGCCCCGTGAAAATCTCCTTTGCCGCCGATGAAATGACGGAAAACTGAAAGGTGCATTCTCCGTTCAAACTGTCGGTGAGAGATGCAGAAATCACCCGTGTAAACACACCTCGGACATTGCCGTTTTCAGTCACGATTATCTGTACCATCACACCGCCCCCGCATTTCTTACCGTTACCTTGTTCTGATTCCACTGAATTCTTGAAATGACCTTTGTCAGCGGAACTCCGTCAATACTCAGCGGAATTGTGATGTCAAAAGCCTGCGCTTGACCTATGCCGCTGAACCCCGAAACCGTACCGTTCATATCAAGGTCGAAATCGGACGGGATAGCGTTCTGCATACTCTTAGAAACGTCTTTCATCTCATCACCGAAGCCCTCGCCAAGTCCCTCTGCCATAAAGCCGCCGAGATTTGCGAACAGCTTTGACGGCGAGTGAATTCCGAAGAAATCCTTTATTCCGTCCACAATGCCGCCGAAAAATCCGCTTATCTGATTCCAAAGCCACGCGCCTGCGTCAGAAATGCCCTGCCACAGACCTTTCAGCAGATTGCCGCCGACCTCAGCCATCTTGCCAAAGTAACTTCCGAATGCGTCCACGATCCCGGTTATGATTTGCGGAATTGCCTTGACTATCTCAACGATGATTGTCGGGAGGTTTTCGATAAGCGCAATGAACAGCTGAACACCCGCCGCAATAAGCTGCGGAATTGCTCCGATAACAGCGTCGATAACGTTTGAAATTATCTCTGGAATAGCCGCAACAATGGTCGTGATTATCGTCGTCAGGTTCTGCACAAGTGCAACGAGCAGCTTGATTCCTGCTTCAATGATAAGCGGAATTGCCGAAATCACAGCCGCGATTATTCCGTCAATTATCTGCGGAATTACCTTCACGATAGCGGCGATAATGTCCGGCAGAGCCGTTACAAGCGCTGTCAGCAGCTGTATCCCCGCTTCAATTATCTGCGGTATTGCACCAATAAGGAACTCCACAATTCCCGTGATGATTTGCGGCATCGCTTCAATCAGCACAGGCAGAGCGTCAAGTATTCCCTGCGCAAGCCCCGTCACAAGCTGCAAAGCCGCGTCAAGAATAAGCGGGAGGTTATCAATGAGCGTTTTTACGATTTCCACAACAACAGCGACTATCTGCGGCACAAGCTGCGGAATCGTGTCCGCAATGCCCTTGACGAGCGACAGCAGAATATCCGCTCCAGCCAACACGATTTGCGGCAACAGCCCCACAAGCGCCGAAATTATCTCCGTCACGATTTTCGCAAGTGTGGGTGTGAGTTCAGAAATAGCCGACAGCAGTCCATCAGCAAGCGCCTTGATGATTTCCGGAGCGCTTTCAAGGACTGCTCCCGCAATCGAGGTTATGAGTTCTGCAAACTGCGGAATCAGCGTTCGGATAGTGCCGATAACCGATGTTACGCCGTTCTTCAGTTCTTCGGAGGCATTATCGTTTCCGGCAAGCAAGTCGGCAAGCCCGTCTGTGATTTGCGTTATACCTGGGAGGAGTTCACCTACCATGCGATTCTTCAGACCGCCTGCGGTGTGTGAAAGCCGTGTCAGACTGTCCTCAAACGCCGCAGAAGCCGCGACCGCTTCGTTGCTCATAACCATGCCGTAGTCCTCGGCTTCCTGTTTCAGACGCTCGGTTTCCTCGGCGCTTGTGTTGAGGACTGCCGCCATATCCACAGCG
>HF989495.1:12337-36862 GCA_000432175.1 Eubacterium sp. CAG:786 | reverse complement strand
TGAAGGAGGTTTTTAGAGGTTACCATTGGTAAAAAACGCAAATATGATTGACAAAACGCAGTATTTGTGCTATCATCTATATAGCATTTTATATTTTGAAAGGACGTTATAAAAATGAAGATCTATTCAGTTACCGACAAAGAATTTGCTCCTTATGGAAAGGTGCTGGGCGGCTACGACACTTCCAGCCTGCTGAAAGCGCTTGATGAAACCACGCCGCTGCCCGACGGCGTTGAGTATGTCATGAGCGAGGCTTCCCTGGAATGTACCGGGATTTTCGGTCAGCTGCAGAACAACGCATACGGTGGAATGCCGATACAGCTTGGCTGGTGCAACGGTCACAACACAAAGCTCAACTGCCTTGAGTACCACCGCGACAGCGAGCTGAACATCGGTCTGTACGATTTCATTCTGCTTGTTGCAAAGGCAGACGACATCGTTGACGGAAAGCTCGACACTTCCAGGGTAAAGGCGTTCAGGGCTAGCGCTGGTCAGGTGGTAGAAGTTTACGAAACTACCCTGCATTACGCTCCCTGCAGTGCAAAGAAGGCTGACGGCTTCAAGGTCGTCATCGCTCTCCCCAAGGGAACAAACGGCGCTATGCCGAACATCACCCCCAGAAACGAGGAAGATAAGTGGCTCAGAGCCTGCAACAAGTGGCTGCTTGCACACAAGGACGCCAGCGAAGCAAGCGACGGCGCTTACATAGGTCTTACCGGTGAGAATATCGATATCGCAGCTGACATCGACTAAATTAAAATCCCCCTGAGATAACGCATTCTCAGGGGGATTTTCTATAACTCCGAGGCGTGGCAATTACGCGGACGGGGTCGGGATAAAAAGGCTCAGCCGTATCCTGCGCCTTTTATCGTCGGTTAAGTCACTCAGCCTCGCCTCGGTGAGCATTATCGCCAGCGGAAGCGTGAAATCGTCCGGAATGCAGACTTTCAGCAGCATTTCAGTCACTTCGCTGTCAAATGCGCCAACTATGTTTTCTTCAAAATATCTCGTTACCAGCACGATTCCTTCTGAGCGCATGTATCTGTCTATTCCATCGCTGCCGAGGGCGATGTTCTCCTTGGTGATAAGCATCATGCTGTGCCTGATGAAAGTATCGAATACACTCCCTGCTTGAGTATTTTGGCTGCGTCCAGCTTTCTGAATGCAGGGGCAGGTCTGACATACTCTCCCATATTATCACATCGTCAAGAACGCGTTTTAGAAGCCCTGCCAAGCACAAAACTGCGGAATCTCTGTGCAGCCGGCGGCAGGAACACCGCGTCGTCCTGTATCATGAAAAAGTCCCTGCTGTATGGCGGCGACGAAATTTTCAGCAGCGAGATATCCAGCTTCTGCAGCATGTCCATATACGGTACTACAGCCACGCCAAAGCCCGCGGAAACCAGCCCCGCGATGACCTCGTCCTCTTCCGTTTCGATGACTGACGCGGGCCTGCCGCCAAACTTGTCATACATTCTGTCGATGACTTTGCGCAGACCCGAGCCTTCCGCGAAGAACACCGCGGGGTATTGCAGGGTGTCGGCAAGGTCAACGCTTTCCTGCCCGGCAAGGGGGTGGTTTTTCGGGACGATCATCACAAGCTCCTGCGACGTAACGGGAACTGCGGAAAGCCCCAGTGACGGGTCAGGCTCGGAGCAGAACACCAGGTCGAATTTTCTTTGCAGAAGCCCGTCGATAAGTTCCCCCGAAAGCCCCGAGTGAAAGCTGAACTGAATGCCGCAGTCCGGGTCGGCATTGAGGAAATCCGCAGTCAGCCCGGGAATGTAATCCACGCCCAGCGTGCGCAGAAACCCCAGCCTGACTACTCCCTCACCGCGAGCGGAACGCTGCAGCGAGCCGATACCCACATCAAGCGTATCCAGCGAGCGCTGGGCGCATTCGAGGAATTCCTCACCGAAACGCGTGAGCGTGGTGTTTCTGCCGGAGCGCTCAAACAGCGGGACGCCGAGTTCCGTTTCAAGCTGATTTATAGCGTGGCTGAGGCTCGGCTGCGAAATGCAGAGCTGTTCTGCCGCGCGGGTGTAATGCCGTATTTCGGCAAGTTTCACAAAATATCTGAGATGGTCTAAATTCATGATCATACCTCCATGGTAGCATTATAGCACATTCTATCAAAAAAATCTATCGAATTATAGAAATAATTCATTTGCAACGCGAAAATGTATGTGCTAAAATAAATCTTGTAATAGTATACAAGGAGGCACATATCATGTCTAAAGAAAAAATGCTGTTCCGTGGTGAGGCTGCATTGCCGGTCGCGCTTGTCATCGACAGCTTCGGAGTGGTCCTGATGTTGTATTCCGCTGCCGGGATATCTGCGATTTCCAGCGTTCCGTATGCGTTTTCAGAGGTGTTTCCGGCGCTTTCGCTGGGTACCTGGACATATATTTTTCAGGGACTGCTGGTGCTGTCGCTGATGATAATGCGTAAGAAATTCGTTCCGTCGTACCTTTTCAGTTTCGTTGTCGGCTTTGTTTTCGGTGAACTTCTCGACCTGCACGAGCTGTGGATAAATATTCTGCCGGACGGTCTGGCATGGAGAATTGCGTGGTTCGTGATAAGTTACGTACTTCTCAGCATCGGTATCGCGATTTCCAACCGTTGCGGGCTGCCGATAGTACCGACGGATCTTTTCCCGCGGGAACTTTCCGGCATCACTAAGGTCGGTTATCCCAAGATAAAGATCATCTTCGACGTCAGCTGCCTTGTCGTGACTGCGGCGCTAACATTTTTCGGGCTGGGTCACATCGAGGGACTTGGTATCGGCACGGTGCTTGCTGCATTCACCATGGGAAAGGCGGTCGGGCTGTGTGGTGATTTCCTTGACAGACATTTCCGGTTCGAGAGTTTCATGACAAGGCGGAAGTCGGCTGTTCAGCAATAACGTCCACCGTCGTTGAGGAAATGTAACGAATTTTGATTTCAGCAAGGCGCTTCATGTGGGGCTGTTCCATATGGAACGCCTGTAATTCTGCGGTCTGCCATTCTTCGACGAGTATAACGCAGTCTGCGCTCCCGTCAGCGGGGAGGTAGTAGTCATAGCGCACGCAGCCGTTTTCCGCAGCCGATGAATATCAGACCGTAGTTCCTGTTATAGAACTTGCTGCCGAATACATTCTTGACGATGGGCGCGAATACTACCAGCAGTCCACCGAACGAGAAGCCGACCAGGCAGATGCACACTATGAAGTTGGGGAGATTATCCGCGAATGTGAGCATTATCATCGAAATTCCGTTGATGAGGAGCACCAGTATAAGCAAGTTCCAGCCCCTAAGCTTGTCGTAGATAAAGCCGAAGCCGATACGTCCGAACATATTCGCAAGCGTCATTATGCTTACGCAGAGAGCGGCTGTCATTGCGTCCTGACCTATCTGGTTCTGTGCGATAGGAGAAGTTGCACTGACCATCATGGTGCCTGCGGCTTTCGCGAAGATGAACATGATGACCATTACCCAGAATACCGGGGTCTTTACCATGCCTGGGATATTGTAGTTCTTGGTGTTGAGCACCTTTGCCTGTTCCTCGCTGGACTTCCAGCCTTCGGGGAGCCAGCCCTCGGGGTCCTGCATGTCTGCGAGAACAACGTCGAAGCCGTTTTCAGCGAACTTGAGCGCGTGGGACTTGCCATGACACATTGCGCCGCCTGTGATAAGTACTACTTTTCTTTCCATGGTGATATTCCTCCATAAAAATGTAATAAATGACCGCAAAAGAAAAGTATAAAAATAGCAGAAAAGGCTCCTGATGGCTGATGAGTTTGTGCCTTTTTTATCAACTGAAATGAAAAAGGCGCCCCATAGCGGAGCGCCTGTAAATTATCAGATAACGTTGTATTCCTTGAGTATCTTTTCGATATCCGTATCCTTTATCTTGCCGAGAAGCTTCTTAACAACGAGCTCCTTCATGAAGCCGATGTCCATGTCAGTCGCCTTCTTGCCGTCGCGGAGTTTCACGGTCGCGTCGAGCAGGGCGCGGATATCGTAAACGCTTCCCCATACCTCGGGGACGCCGCGGTCAACGTTGAGCAGGGTATAAACCGCTTCCATACCCGTGCGCATGGAGTACTCAGTGGTGAAAATGGTGTCGCGGGGGAGTTCTGCGAACTGACCCAGGAACGCGAAGTTCACAGCGCCGTCCGGAACTACCTTGGGTCTGTCCTCGATCGCACGGGGCATGAAGAACGCGTCGATATACGGCATCATAACCGGAACGGTATTTGCGGAGTGCTCAGCCATATCCCCGATCTCATTCTCAGGAACTCCGAGGTGATACAGCCATTCCATGCATATCTCCTTACCGGTGCATTCGCGCATGGGCTTCTTGATATAGTCGCCGGGCTTGTCGCTGAACAGGGCGTAAACCCATACCAGGCAGTGATCCTTGGGCTGTTCACGGAACTGCGGCTGACGGTTGATGGTCCAGCTGAGCAGCCAGGAGGAGTCCTTGACGGTGACGATACCGCCGGTTACCACCTTTCCGGTGAACGGGTCGCGTTTGCATATCTTCTTGATATAGGGGATTATGCGCTGGTCGAGGGTCTCAACGGTCGCGCTCATCCAGTTGCAGAGCTCGGGGTTGCCGCAGAACTTGTCAGGATTGCCGAAAGCAGGGTCCTGTGCAGCGATTTTGCGCCACATGTCCCAGCCGCCGCCTGCCTTGATCTCCGGACGGAATTCAGCGGGCTTGTTCTGGCTGCCCATTGTGGAATTTTCAACGCAGCCGCCGTTTGTGATGAACACAAGGTCGTTTTCAGTCAGACCGATGCTTTCTTCCTGACCGTCCCTGATGACGTCGATGCGGGTGGCAAGCTTGTGGTCGGGCTTGCTGCAGTCGAACCTGACGTTGACTACCTTAACGCCGAAGTGGAACTGCACACCGAAGCTTTCAAGATACTTTATCATCGGCAGTATCATGGACTCATACTGGTTGTACTTGGTGAAACGCAGAGCCTTGAAATCCGGCAGGCCACCGATGTGGTGGATATAACGCTGGATATAGCGCTTCATTTCAAGGGCGCTGTGCCAGTTCTCAAATGCGAACATCGTGCGCCAGTAAAGCCAGAAATTGGAGTTCAGCACCTCGTCGTCGAAGAAGTCGGTTATCTTCTTGTCCTGCAGGTCTTCCTCAGGGGTGAAGAACAGCTTCATTATTTCCATGGCGCCTTTGTCGGAAATATCGAACTTGCCGTCCGTGTGGGCGTCCTCACCGCGGTTGACTGTCGCTCGGCAGAGAGAATAGTTGGGGTCCTCCTTGTTGAGCCAGTAGTACTCGTCAAGGACGGATACGCCCTCGGTCTCGATTGACGGAATGGAATGGAACAGATCCCACATAACCTCAAAGTGGTTGTCCATTTCACGACCGCCGCGCATTACATAGCCTACGTCCTCGTACTTCCAGCCGTCGCAGGCGCCGCCTGCAAGCTGTTCCTTTTCGAGAATGTGGACGTGCTCGCCCTTCATCTGACCGTCGCGCACGAGATAGCATGCGGCTGTGAGTGCGGCAAGTCCGCTGCCGATGATATACGCCGACTTGCTGTCAACGCCAGCCGGCTTCTTGGGTCTTGCAAATGCTTCGTAGTTTCCGCTTGAGTAGTACATATATATCCTCCTTCAGAATGCCCTGTCGGGTCGTGTTCCTTTGTTGTGATTATATTTTAACTCAGACGCGGAAAATATACAATAAACAGAATAACCACCGTGTTCAGAAATTCATCACGGTGGCAAAGCTGTATGATTTTTTATCAGAACGCCCGAAATGATAAATCACGATGTACGGAATCTTTCCAGCGCCGCGGAAACATTCCCGTGCATCAACGTGGAAAGCCGGTCTACTAACTGTTTCGGGTCCTCTTTCATGTCGTTCTTCACCCAGTCGAGCATTACGCCGACGAATGCGTATTTGTAGAAGTTCGCGATGAATTCCTTGTCGTCCTCGCGGATGTTTATGCCGGCGGAACGTTCGTTGACAACGCCGATCAACAGGTCGTATGTCAGCTTGTAGAGGTAAATTTCAACCTGCTCCCGGCTGACTGAGCGGTAAACGTTGAGTATGAACGGCCTGTTTTCCTGCACGGCTTCGAATATCTGCAGAAATCCCTGCTGCCAGGTCTCGTAGGTTTTTTTCCCCTCGAGAGCCTTTTTGGCGTCCTCAATGCAGGACCATTCTATCAGGTCGTAAATATCCTTGAAATGGTAGTAGAATGTCATGCGGTTTATACCGCAGTCCTCGGTTATGTCGTTTATCGTTATCTTGCTGAGCGGCTTTTTTAGGAGCAGGTTCTTCAGCGAAGCCTCCAGCGCACGTTTTGTTACCTGTGACATATCAGCACCTCCGGTCGGTCATGTGATAATTATATCATTTTTCATCGGAAAAATCAAGCGAAGTCTGATATTTTTGCCCCGGGGCTTGACAATCCGGAAAATAAATAGTATCATAATAAGTGCTGTGCCGACTGCTGATATACTTCCACATAAACAGATAAAGGGAAGAAGCGGGACATATACAGAACTCACAGCCAAAAACAATGTGGAGGTAAATAATGGGCAGAGAGAAACTCGGAAGCAGGCTGGGATTTATACTGCTGAGCGCGGGCTGTGCCATCGGCATAGGCAACGTGTGGAAATTCCCGTACATAGTCGGTGAGAATGGCGGAGGAATATTTGTACTGATATACCTGATATTCCTTGCGATACTCGGCATACCGGTGCTCACCATGGAATTCTCGATAGGCAGGGCCGCGCAGAAAAGTCCGGTGAGAATGTACCAGGAGCTTGAACCCCGGGGAACAAAGTGGCATATCCACGGAAAGGTCGCGATGGCAGGCGCTTACCTGCTCATGATGTTCTACACGACAGTCGCGGGGTGGATGATAAGGTATTTTGTTTCCACTGCCACCGGCGACATGTCCGGGCTTGACGCGGACGGGGTAGCCGGGCAGTTCAGCAATATGCTCAC
The DNA here is from genome assembly GCA_000432175.1 of Eubacterium sp. CAG:786. Classification (GTDB taxonomy): domain Bacteria; phylum Bacillota; class Clostridia; order Oscillospirales; family Ruminococcaceae; genus CAG-115. The sequence continues at coordinate 29,886 of HF989495.1, read as the reverse complement.
CGACGCGCCGATGATGATACTTTATATGGGCGTTGTGGTTTTAGCGGCAGTGCTGGTGTGCTCCATAGGGCTGAAAAACGGTCTGGAGCGCGTGACTAAAGTCATGATGCTGGCGCTCCTGGCAATAATGGTGGTGCTTGCGGTGAACAGCTTCTTCCTGCCTGGCGGTGATGCGGGTCTTGCATTCTACCTCATGCCTGATGTGCAGGAGGTGCAGAAAATCGGCATCGGAAACATCATTGTAAACGCCATGAACCAGGCATTCTTCACGCTCAGCCTCGGAATAGGCGCGATGGCTATATTCGGCAGCTACATCGGCAAGGAAAGATCGCTGCTTGGCGAGTCTGTGAATGTCGCTCTGCTTGATACGCTGGTGGCTATCGCTTCCGGTCTGATAATATTCCCGGCATGCTTTGCGTACGGCGTTGATGTCAACAGCGGCCCCGGACTTATATTCATCACACTGCCGAATATTTTCAACAACCTGCCCATGGGGCGTCTGTGGGGAAGCCTGTTCTTCGTATTTATGTCGTTTGCGGCGCTTTCGACGGTGCTTGCGGTGTTTGAAGAGATCGTGGCATGCACCCAGGACCTTTTCGGCTGGGGCAGAAAGAAAGCCTGCATAATAAACGGAATTCTGTTATTTGTGCTTTCGCTGCCATGCTGCCTGGGCTTCAATGTTCTCGGCTTTATTCAGCCAATGGGTGAGGGAACTACCATCATGGACCTTGAGGACTTCATCGTCAGCAACCTGATACTCCCGCTTGGCTCGCTTGTCATCATACTTTTCTGCGTACTGAAGAAGGGCTGGGGCTGGGACAACTACATGAACGAGGTCAATACGGGCAGGGGACTGAAAATGAAAGGCTTCATGAGAGGCTACATGACGTATGTGCTTCCGGTGCTGGTACTGGCGCTTTTCATTATCGGCATTGTGAGGACTTTCGTTCCCGCATAAAAGAACAGCGTGAGCTTGCAAAAACTCACGCTTGTTTTTTTATGCATTTGTAACGCTGCGTTCCGCACGGACTTTCGCGCTGCTTCTGGCGCTGTATTCAGTCACGTTTAGTATCGTTTCGCCGTCTATCTGCAGGGCGCAGGGCTTGTCGAACTTAACGGTGACTTCATCGGCTCTCACGATGTCGATGCATTCGCTGTGCTTTACATGTTCCCCCTTGAATATCGACGGGAACACCATCAGCGTTTTCAGCTTGTTGGAGCCGTGCCAGATAACCACCGAGAATTTCCCGTCGGGAGCGTCCCTGCGCTGGTCGGGTGCTGCGATCATTCCACCACCGTAGAACCTGCCGTGCATGGTGGGAGCGATCCAGACCTTTTTGTAGCGTTTTTCCTTGCCGTCGATGACGACCGTAGCGTCTGTAGGCCTGAACGCATACAGAAGTCCCTTTATCGCGATGCTTGTGTAGTTCACGGGCTTGCCGTTCGACTTTTTTCGCATTTCATCGCCGACTTCGCAGCAGTAGCCGTCGATGCCGAAGCCGACAGCGTTGATGAAAAGCGTTTCCCGGCCGTTGACGGTGACTGAGGGCAGGTTTCCTATGTACTGGTTTATCTTAAACGGCGCCGTGCCCTTTTCCTTGCCGAGGTCGCGCAGAAAATCATTGCCGCTGCCTGCCGCGTAGTAAAGAATATCGTTTGTTATAGCGATATCCCGGGTGTCGTTCACGAACCGGTTCAGGGTTCCGTCGCCACCGCAGATTATCACTTTGTCGTCCACATTCAGCGACGGAAAGAACTCGCTGTAGTTGATATCAGCCATGCTCCTGAATTCAAGCTCGTCCGGGCTGTAGAATTCGCGCAGCTTCTTCGACTGTTCCTCGCAGGTCTGGTTGCCCGCGAACGGGTTGTATAACGCATATGTCATGATCGGTGTTCCTCCAGTTCGTTTTTCATAAGTCCGGCGCAATATTCGCTGAGTTCGGAAGTTTTGAGTGATCTCACTCTGTCGGCGTCGATAGTTTCAAGTATTCTGATGGTGACTACAGTCTTGTGGAGCCGTTTTATGTTCCTGAAAATATTCTCGGTGCCCTCGATGGTGGAAACAACTATCGGCTTTCCGGCTTTCTGCGCCGTCTTTAAAACTCCGCTGTGGAAGGGCAGCAACTTGCATTCCTTGCTGCGCTTTCCCTCGGGGTAAACTCCCACGGAATTTTCGGTTTCGGTGAGAAGCCTTGCAGCGCGGTTCACAGTCTCCATTGCCTTTCGCGGACTTTTGCGGTCTATCGGCATAAAGCAGCAGCGGTGTATTATCCTGCCGTACATCGGAATTCTGAAGTTCTCTTTCTTGGAGATGAACGACAGCTTGTAGCGCTTGAAGACAGTCCACTGAATGATGGGGTCGTAGTTGGAACGGTGGTTGCTGATGAACAGAAAATTCCCCCTTGGTGGGAATCTTTCCTCACCGATGATATTGTATCGCACGCCCAGGCACCACAGAATGAAAGTTGTGGAACCATCGAGAAGCGCCCTGTAAAATCTGCTGTCCCGGTCGTACTGTTTCTTTGTATCAACGAAAAGTCCGCAGATGAACAGGAACAGGAACAGCAGCAGGAACGGCAGGACCATTACCGCAATAACCGCGACAATTATCCACAGAATTATTTTCAATCACATCACCAGCCTTGTTTTGATGATTTAAGCACACACTGAATAAGTCGCAGCGTTACGAACGGGGCGATTTCGTTTTATTCGGTGTTACCTTAAATTATATCATATTATGCTGCGGATTTCAAGTAGGATTGACAATTCATACGCCGTGTGATATAATTGTTCTGCTGAGAGAAAGGACGGGAATGCAATGCTGTACATAATGCGCCACGGGAAAACCGACTGGAACGAGCTCCACAAACTGCAGGGCAGAACCGATATTCCGCTGAATGCAGAGGGGCGCCAGATGGCAGAAAACGCCCGTGTGGAATACGCGGACGTTCACTTTGACATATGCTATTGTTCACCGCTTGTGCGTGCGCGGGAAACGGCAGAGATATTCCTGCGCGGGAGAAACGTTCCTATAATCACTGACGACAGGCTGATGGAAATGAGTTTCGGCGTATTCGAGGGGACTGCAAACTGCTTTGTGGCTACCGGCAGCGCAATAAAAACGCTGTTTCAGAAGCCTGAGGAATACACGGTGCCCGTCGAGGGAGGGGAGAGTTTCGACCAGCTTTTCGCGAGAACGGGGGAGTTCCTGAGGGAAGTCGTGGAGCCGCAGCTGGAGCAGGGAAAAGATGTGCTCATAGTCGGGCACGGCGCAATGAATTCAAGCATAGTATGTCAGGTTAGGGGGCTTCCGCTTTCGGAATTCTGGAGCGCAGGCATAGAAAACTGCAAGCTGATGAGGCTGAAATAAACATGGGTGCTGCCGTTGCTGACAGCACCTTTTTGTTTGTGTCACATTTCCGGCAGGAGTTCGTTTTTCACCGCGTCTGCGTAAGTCAGCGCGCCGGAAGCCATCGCCATAACGACGTCGTAAGCGGCGCAGAGCGACTCATGAGCCACGGCATATGCGTCAAGCACCTCGCTGGCGTGGAGTTCCACGTCAGCGGCTTCTGAAAGCGCGACTGCATATTTGAAATACACCTGGCTGCTGTTGAAGATCCCGTAGCTGCCGATTATCGAGTAGAAATTCAGCGTCGGGAACGCCTTGTTTAGTTCCGCGGAAGCTTCTTCGCTCAGTTCAGCAGTGAGCGTGAAATATATCTGCGCCAGTTCAGTGCCGCTTCCCAGCGTGACCAGCGCCATGTCTGCCAGCGCGGTGAATTCCTCGCTGCTGCCGCAGGGAATGGCAGTACGCAGCAGCTTTCCGTCAGGGTTTTCGATTATCTTCACTTTAAGTCCGGCGCTCTTTATCTCATTTTCGATTTTGCTTAATATTTCATTGCAATGTTTCTCAGTCATTATGCTCCTCCCGTGGTTTTAGGCAGGAATGGATTGCTCCTGTCATAGATTCTGTACTTTTTTGATTGTTCCAATTGATTTTCCCAGGTGTCGTTGTTTTCCATGCCGAGTTTCTCTGCTATTCCCTGCAGACTGAAGGTTTCACCTTTTCCATCTTCGTTTTCCTTTTTAGAAAGTCCAATGTCTTTCATTAAGCTAATTGCTTCCTTGTCGCCTGAATCTGCAAGCTTTTTCATTTTTGCCGCTCTGTTCATGACGATGTTGTTAAATACTTCCTTGCGCATTCCGGACTGATAACCCATAGAGCGTAAGATAATATTTTTGAATTTGTCCCACGGAGCCCAACCCTGTATTGGGGAACTGTCAGAAACTGTTGGCATTGAAAATGACGATGGAGCAATAAATCCTCTGTCTGCCTGAGCCTCCAGCGCGGGGTTTTCAGTTATCCCGTGGGAATGTACCATACCTGAACCTTGTTGTATGACATGACCCGCTTCATGCATAATGAGCTCCAGCCCCGATGGCGTATCAGGAGAATATTCACCATTGGAAATGTGTATCTCATTGCCCTTGGCATAAGCACGCTGTCCGAAATCTTCATGCAGTTGGTCATTCTCAAATATGCGTATGCCATGCATATCGGCGCCAAATTTATTGTTAAGGCGGTTTTGCAGGTCTGGTGACACATGCCTTTCGTGTGAATTCAGCGAGTACAGCGCTTTTTCTGGCGACATGTGATTTTGTGCAATGCGGGTTTTAAGGGCGTTTTCCAGAACGCTGACGGAATTTTCGGAGATTTTTTGCGAATATGCAGAATTTGGCAGATGGTTGACGCAACTTTTATCACTTGTCTGCTGCTTTATATGTTCAGCAATGTTTTTTTGGTAATATAAGTTTGTATGACCATTTCTCCATTCATAGAAAGAATATGTCAGTATCGTAAAAGTGAAAGATTTCCAACCTTATATATTTATAATAGCATATTATATTATTAAAATCAAGCATTAATCAAGAACTTTTTAAGGCAATACACGTGCAAAATCCAATAAATGGTCTTTGTGCGGTATTGCCCTAAATTTTTCTGAACCTCGACGGAGAAAATCCCTCGTATCTCCTGAAAAGTTTGCAGAAATAGCTTGCGGAACAGAACCCGGTTTCCTCCGCGATATCTTCTATCGTCCTGTCGGAACCCCTTAGCAGTTCCTTTGCGGCCTGAATGCGCCTTTTCGCGATGTATTCCATCGGACGGGTGCCGAGATTGTTCCTGAACAGCAGGCAAAGGTGCTGCCTCGATACCCCGGAAACCGCGCACAGGTCCTCCAGTGTTATCTGCGCAGCGTAGTTCGAGTTGATGTAGTCGATTGCTTTCATCAGCGCGGAATTCGGCGCCAGGGATATTCCCCTTGACGAAATGACGTGGTAGAACTCAATAAGAAAATCGTAAAGATAGCCGGAAGCACGATAATTCCCGAAGAAGCTGTCAGAACGTATCGCTTCATGCATTTTTCTGAAAATATGCTCCAGGTTCTTTTCATCGCTGAGCGGGTATGCGGCAGGCGCTGTCAGCCCGAAGTGTTCCAGTATCTCGCCGGAAGCAGCCCCGGCTGGCACGACCCAGTGGATATCCCATATTTCCTCTTCGGCGTAGTACTCATGCGGGTACGCTGCAGGCAGGAATACAGCGGTGTGCGCGGGGACTGGTATCTTCTTTCCGTCGATGACCAGCGTGCCGCTGCCCTTGGTGCAGTAGAGTATCTGCGGATCCGGGTAGCCCTCAGGGCGTATTATATGATCCTGACAGTGCTGCTGACCCATGTTGAGCAGGTACAGCGGGAGTTCCTTTTCGGATTGCAGGATGGGGTAATCACAGAAAAACAAAAAATCACCTCTGATATTCATATCGTTACAAAATAATAATATCATGTATTGACTTATTTGTCAACAGGAACTATAATATAATCATCAGGGAGCCTCTAAAAACCGGTTTGAAAAGGGAAAATGGGGAGAGTGCACCGAATGCGATGAAAGCCGTCGCATCAGAAATTTTGCTCGTTGAAAGAAGCAGTCGGTGTGCTATACACATTTTCACTCAAACAAGGTTTTAGAGGTGACCATCATAAGGCATGTATCTTGAAAAGGAGAACAGCATGGATATTTCAAAAATCGCGGATCCCGGTTCGCAGAAAAGCAGAATGACTTTCCACGAGGACCCGCAGGAACTCCACATAAACACGCTGGATAAGCACTGCTATTTCATTCCGTTTGCTCCGGGGCAGAATGCGTTCGCACCGAGGGAAATTTCCCCGCGTTTCGAACTTCTCAACGGAGAATGGGGCTTCCGGTATTACGACAGCATTATCGATCTGGAAGATGATTTTGCGTCAGTTCCGGCTGAAAAAACGATACCCGTTCCGGGTAACTGGCAGCTTTACGGTTACGACAGACCGCAATACACCAATGTCTGCTATCCGATACCGTTCGACCCGCCATATGTTCCCGACGATATTCCGGTGGGAGTGTACAGCCGCGGGTACGATTATTCCCCGGACGGAATGCGCAGGATACTTGTGTTTGAGGGCGCGGACAGCTGCCTTTATCTCTATGTCAACGGGGAATTCGCGGGGTATTCCCAGGTGTCGCACAGCGCCTCTGAATTTGACATCACGCCGTATCTCCGCTCCGGGGAAAACACAATAACCGCAGCCGTTCTGAAATGGTGCGACGGCACCTATCTTGAGGACCAGGACAAGTTCCGGCTGTCGGGAATATTCCGTGATGTGTACGTGCTTTCGCGCCCTGAAAAAAGGCTGGAGAACTACGTTATACGTACCAAAGTCGCAGACGATATGCGCTCGGCTGTGGTCACATTCACGCCGCACGGAAGCCCTGCGGAAGCAACGCTAATTTCCCCGGACGGAAATCCGCTGGGCAGGCTTTCCGCAGCCGACGGTGAAACCGCTGAAATCGAGATCACCGACCCGCAGCTGTGGTCTGCGGAACACCGCCCCGCGGCTGTGGTCTGCGGAGGCCCCGGCGCTGTATTCCCTGGAGATAACCGCCGGCGATGAGGCGATAGGGGAGCGCGTGGGCATAAGGAAGGTCACTGCGGAAAACGGAGTGCTCAAAATCAACGGCAGGCACGTTACATTCAAGGGCGTGAACCGGCATGACAGCTATCCCGACACCGGGTATTACGCTTCCGTCGGGCAGATGAAGCGCGACATCGAGCTGATGAAGCGCCATAACATAAACGCCGTGAGAACTTCCCACTACCCGAATTCTCCGCTGTTTTACCAGCTTTGCGACGAATACGGGCTGTATGTTATCGACGAGGCTGATCTGGAAAGCCACGGCTGCGTGGAGGTCTACAACGACCTGAAATGGACCCGCGGCTACAACGGAATTGCCCTGCTTGCCTGCGACGAGCGGTTCCGCAGTGCGATATCCGACCGTGAGGAAAGCCTTGTGAAGCGCGATATAAACCGTCCCTGCGTGGTATTCTGGTCGCTGGGCAATGAAAGCGGCTACGGCAGCAATATGCTTGCTGCTGCGGAACTCGTGAAATCCCTGGACGACATGCGGCTGGTGCATTACGAGAGCACCCATCGGCTGGACGACACCCCCACCGATATACTGGACGTGGTTTCCGGCATGTACTGGGAGTTTAAGGAAATGCGCGGTTTTCTGGAGAACAAGGAGGAACACCGGCCGTTTGTGCTGTGTGAATACTGCCATGCGATGGGCAACGGACCGGGCGATCTGGAGGATTACCACAACATGTTCTATTCCAGCGAACGCTTCTGCGGCGGCTTTGTGTGGGAATGGAGCGACCATTCGTGCATTCTCGGCCACACGCCGGACGGAAAGCCGGAATACGGCTACGGCGGCGATTTTGGAGAGCGACACAACGACGGCAATTTCTGCATGGACGCCCTGACTTACCCCGACAGGACCCCGCACACCGGTCTGCTGGAGTTAAAGCAGGTGTACCGTCCGGTGCGGGTCTGCAGGCTTGAGGACGGCGATTTCGAGTTCCGCAGTTTCCTGGAATTCACGGACGCCGGGGATATGCTGGAATGCAGGTATGAGATAACGACTGAGGACGGCGTGGTTTCAACCGGCGCTGTGGAGTTTTCCGTCGAGCCTATGGGCGTAACCAGGGTTACGGTGCCCGGGGCAGAAATAAACGGCAGGGAAGCTTATATCAGGTTCATATTCACTGCAAAGAAGAAAACGCTTTTCTGGGAGCCCGGCTACGAGGTTTGTTTCGATCAGGTGAAGCTGTGCGAAGCCCCGCGCGCGGAACTCCCGAAAGTAAGCGGACATGTCGAAGTTTCCGACGAGCCGCTGGAAGTCGGCGTGACTGCGGGCGCTGTGAAATATGTGTTCAGCAAGCGGAAGTCCGCATTCACATCAATATGCGTAAACGGCAGGGAATTGCTCGACCGCCCGCTGGAATTCAACTTTTTCCGCGCGCCGGTGGATAACGACGTGATGAAGGGCGACTGGTACCGCGCTCATCTGAACGACTTTACCGTGCGCAATTACGGCGTTTGCGCGGAGGAAACCGAAGCAGGCGCAGAAATAACGCTGCGGCAGTCGTTCGGGTGGAGTATTCACCAGCCGTTTGCGTACATGGACGTGCGGTACGTGATATCGCCGGACGGCGCGCTCAGTATCAGCTGCAGCGCGGATATGTCCAACAAGGTGGAATTCCTGCCGCGTTTTGGCGTGAGAATGTTCCTGCCGGAGAAGTTCAGGCTGGTGGAATATTACGGCTACGGACCGTATGAAAGTTACGCTGATAAGCACCAGGCTTCCTGTGTGGGCAGGTTCACCGCAGATATTGCCGAGCTCCACGAGGACTATATACGTCCCCAGGAAAACGGCTCGCACTGCGGGTGCAGGTTCATGACGATTTCCGACGGTAAGAGCACCGTCAGGTTCACTGCGCCGGAAAGCTTCTCGTTCAACGCGTCGCAGTACACCCAGGAGGAACTGGCATCAAAACGGCACAATTTCGAACTTGAGAAGTGCGGAAGCAGCGTTGTCTGCGTGGACGGCAGAATGGCAGGCGTAGGCTCAAATGCCTGCGGCCCCGCGCTGGCTGAGGAATACAGGCTCCCGCTGCCGAAGATATCCGCTGAGTACCGCATTGAGTTCAGATAACCAAAAAGCACGCTCGTTATGGGCGTGCTTTTTCCTTGCTGCTGAATTCCCTTGGGGAAGCCCCGGTCTGGCTGACGAAAGCCTTGTAAAAGTTGGAGTAGGTTGAAAATCCGCATTTGTCGCAGACTTCCTGCGGGGGAGCGCCGTTTTCCAGCAGATGCTTTGCGAGGTTCACCTTTTTCATGAGAATATACTGGTGGATAGTGGTGCGCGTATGCTCCCGGAAGCGGTGCGACAGATAGTATTTCGACACGAAAAAGTGCGCCGAAAGTTCGTCCAGCGACGGTGCGGAAGCTATGTTCTGGTTGAGGTAAGCTATGACGTTTCCGATGAGGTCGCTGGGTTCGCTGGCGTTCCTTGCGGAATTCCGCAGTGCGCCCGCTATTTCGTCAAGTATCAGCAGAATGCACCCCTCCGCGGCATAACGGGCGTTCCCGCGGTCGGAAGCGTAGCATTCCGCAAGACGGTCGAAAAGCGCCGTCAGCCGTTTGAAGTCCACACCGCTGAATGACGCGAGCCGGGTGTTCTTTTCCTCTGTCAGCCCGTAAATCTCGCTGATAAGGCTGCGTATTCCCTCGTTCGCCAGAAACGAGCCGTATATCCACAGAACATAGCGCTCATATGGCGCGTCGCTTTCGATTACGGGTCGGTGCAGCAGCCCCGGCTGAATGACGAGCACATCTCCTTTCGACAGGGCGTAGCTTTCGTTTTCGATGTAGTATTTTACTTTACCGTCGGCGAAGAGGTAAATTTCGCAGAAATCGTGGCTGTGGAAGTATATCGGTTTCGTGTAGCTTTCTTTATTGTGTGAAATGTGGAAATCAGTTTTCATGACCTTATTATACAGCAATATTTGAAATATTTCAAGCGTTTTTCGCAATTTCTGATATTTTATTCTGACGCCGGCTGTGATATAATCAGTACATTGAAAGGGGTTGATGTTCATGGAGCAGTATGAGCGCGAGTATTATGAAAAGCTCACTACAGCCGATAACATGATATATGACAGGTTCAGGGAAAAGGAATCGCTGAACGGTCTGTGGAAGTATGCGGTTGACCAGTACGACACCTGCATACGCCAGAAATGGAACGAGGAAGTTTATTACGACGCCGGCGGCAATACGCTCCCGGTGGATTTCTCCTTTGATGAGTGGGAAACTATGGAGCTCCCCTGCAGCTGGAACACCGTGGACAGAATGTACAAATTATACGACGGAAGCATGGTGTTCACGCGGAAGTTCATCTATTCCCGCGAAAACGAGGGAGAGCGCGTGATACTGCGCATCGGCGCGGCGAATTATCTCTGCCGTGTGTTCCTGAACAGGCAGTATATCGGCATGCACCGCGGAGGCTCCACACCGTGCTGTTTTGACATAACGGAATATCTGCAGCACGACAACCGCATTATCCTGCAGGTGGACAGCACGCGGCGCAACGAGCAGGTACCTACCGCGAACACCGACTGGTTCAATTACGGTGGAGTTTACCGCGACATAGACCTTATCAGGGTGCCTGCGGTGCATGTGCGTGATTTCCGCGTTGCGCTGGAGCCTGACGGAACATTCCATAACATACGCGCTCGTGTTGATATGTCCCGGCCGGTGAGCGGGGAAGCAGTGCTGACTATAAGCGAACTCGGCATAAAGCAGACATTCCAGGTGGCAAACGGTTCTGGTGAGATCCTGCTTGAAGCAGCGCCGGAACTCTGGTCCCCGGAGAACCCCAGGCTGTACGATGTGGAACTCAGCAGCTGCGGCGATGAGGTGCGCGACCGCGTGGGCTTCCGCGAGATACGCGTTGACGGAATGGACATCGTGCTCAATGGCAAGCCGGTATTCCTGCGCGGGATAAGCTGCCATGAGGACAGCGTGGAGCATGGAAAGGCGCTCACCGACGAGGAGCGCCTGGAGAATATCCGCGCAGCCAAGGAGCTTGGCTGCAATTTCATGAGGGTTGCGCATTACCCGCACAGCGAGAGAATGGCGCAGCTTGCCGATGAAATGGGGCTTCTCCTGTGGGAGGAGATACCGGTTTACTGGGACATTCATTTCAGCAGCGAGGACACCTACAGCGACGCCGAAAACCAGCTGACGGAGCTGATAAAGAGAGATTACAACCGTGCAAGCGTCATAATATGGTCCGTGGGCAATGAAAATCCCGACACCGACGAACGTCTTAAATTCATGGGTGGACTTGCGCGGCGCGCTCATAGCCTGGACAGCACGAGGCTGGTTTCCGCTGCGTGTCTGGTGAATACGCAGAAGAACGCCATTGAGGACAGGCTGGAGCAGTACCTTGACGTCATCGGGCTGAACGAATACTGCGGCTGGTACACGGCGGAATGGAGCATGCTCCCGGAACTGTTCCGTAACAGCGACCCGAAGAAGCCGGTGATAATCACGGAATTCGGCGCGGACGCGCTCCCGGGGCACCGCGGAACGATAACCGACAAGGGCACCGAGGACTGCCAGGCGTATGTTTACAAGAAGCAGATAGAGAATATCCGCTGCAACAGCTACATCAGGGGCATGACGCCGTGGATACTGCATGATTTCCGCTGCCCCAGGAGAACCTCGTGGCTGCAGAATTACTATAACACCAAGGGGCTTCTTTCAGCGGACAAGAAGCACAAAAAACTTGCATTCTATGTCCTGCAGGCATTCTATAAGGAACTTTCCCGTTAATATCCATCGAGTATCCTGGCACGATGTCAGGGTACTTTTTTGATTTCGGCGTTTCGTGAAAAATATGTCAGTGTTAAAAACGCTAATTTTGCATTAAATTGTCGAAATAGCATTTAAAATAAATTGACTTTTTAACCGTTGTGTTGTATAATAGAAAGGTAAGGGCGTCAGTCTGCCGGCTGACGTATTAAAAAGTGTGCTGCTAAGGCGGCAGTGTGTTCATGTCTGCTTTATCCGGAGATGATGAACGGGACTTGGAGTTTATTTATATGAAGAAAAATGTAAGACGTTTCGGGCTTGATTTCAGGATAACTGTGACATTGTTCGTGGTTCAGCTTATTGTGTTTGCGGCATTGTTCCTGCTCATCGGGAATATGGTGCCGTTGGAGTCAAAAGGCAGGCTCGTGCTGTTTTTTCTTGCAGGAATGGCTTTTCTGACGGTGTGGGTATACCTCGTCGTGCATAATCTGATGCTCCCGCTGAAACGCGTCGAGAAAGCCGCTGAGAAGCTGGAACATATCGACCTCGGGGCGGCTGATGAAGTCGCGGACCTGGTGACAAGCCCTGATGAAGTAGGCACCATCGCCACCGCAGTCGTAGATATGAGCGCTTCCCTCAGAAACGCCACAGCCGATGTTGCGCGTATCCTGCGGGAACTTGCTGACGAAAATCTCGCAGTAGATGTAAAGCAGAACAGCCAGTATTACACCGGGGATTTCTCGGAGCTTGCAGACAGCCTAACTACCATAAAGGACAAGCTTTCCGGCGTTATCTCTGATATTTACGAGGCTGCCGACCAGGTAAGCTCCGGCTCTGGTGAAGTGGCTTCCGGCGCGCAGGTATTATCCCAGGGCGCCATTGAGCAGAGCGCTTCTGTTGAGGCGCTGGCGCACAATCTCGCGGATATGGAGCGCGGCATACAGGATAATGCGGACAGCTGCGAAAGCGCACGCGCGCTGATGGAAAAAACGTCGGTATTCGTCGAAGAAGTGAACCAGAAAATGCAGACCCTCACTGAAGCGATGAACAACATCAACGAGACTTCCGGCAAGATAAGCAACATAATCAGCACGATAGAGGATATTGCATTCCAGACGAACATACTCGCGCTGAATGCCGCTGTAGAAGCTGCAAGAGCCGGTGAAGCGGGCAAGGGGTTCGCGGTAGTGGCAGACGAGGTGAGGACGCTCGCGGGCAGGTCGGCAAAAGCGGTAGGCGACACGACGCAGCTTATTGAAAGCTCCGTGAATGCGGTGAACAGCGGCTCTGAGATAACCGAGCAGACAGCCGTATCGATGAACACCCTGAGCGAATACACGGCTTCTGTGAAGCAGATAGTTGACAGCATAACCGAGTCCTGCAGGCGTCAGAAAGATATGGTGGAGCAGATAGACAGCGACATCAGCAAGATATCCGGGGTGGTTCAGTCCAATTCTGCAACGGCTGAAGAAAGCGCTGCGGCGTCCGAGGAGCTTTCAGGTCAGGCTGAAACGCTGAAAAACCTTGTCGGCAGATTTAAGCTGAGTTAACATAATAAAAGCACCCGCAGTGATATGCAGGTGCTTTTGTTTTATGCCTTTATTGCCCAGCGCATTTTGGTGGATTTGGCGCGGCGATTTTTTACGCATTCCTCCGGGGTGGGACGAATTACGTCGCGCGCTACGTCGCTGTATACCCCTGCGCGGTGGAGTTCCTTGAACGAGCGCTTTACGAGCCTGTCCTCACCGGAGTGGAACGTGAGTATCGCGGCCCTGCCGCCGGGCGCGAGCACGTCGGGCAGCTTCTCCAGAAATGAATACAGCACCTCGAACTCGCTGTTCACATCGATGCGTATTGCCTGGAAAGTCCGCTGGCAGGATTTCTTGATGATTTCCTTTTTTTCGCCTTTCGGCAGGAAGTCCAGCGCTTCGGTAACGCATTCCCTGAGCTGGGTGGTGGTACCGATGTAAACGCCCTTGTTGCGGTAGCGCATTATTGTCCTCGCTATCTGCTCGGCGTAGGGCTCGTCGGAGTTTTCAGTGAGCATTCCCACTATTTCGGCGTAGGTGAGCTCCTGCAGGCGCTCGGCGCCGCTCTTGCCCTTTTTCGGGTTCATTCTGAGGTCCAGGGGACCGTCCACCTTGTACGAAAATCCACGTTCCGGGTTGTCTATCTGCATGGAACTTACGCCCAGGTCAGCCAGCACAAAGTTGAATTTCTTGCCGGTGTCGGCTACAACTTTGTCTATGTCCGCGAAATTCTGCAGCCTGACTGTGAGAATATCGTCCCCATAGCCGAGGTCGTTAAGGCGCTTTTTTGTCTTTTCGGACTCTATAGGGTCAACGTCAAGGGCGTAAATATGCCCGTTTCCCTCCAGCTTTTCCAGCATGGCGCGGGTGTGCCCTCCGTAGCCAAGGGTGGCGTCAAGTCCTGTCTGCCCTGGCTTTATCTCGAGTAAGTCGAGTATTTCCTTTACCATGATGGAAATGTGCATGCCAGCGGGCGTGGCTCCCCGGGATATGATGTGCTCGATATCCTTTGAGTACTTTTCCGGGTTGAGTTCCTTGTATTTTTCTTCAAAGCGCTTCGGGTGCGTGCCTGAATAGCGCACCCTGCGCTTGTGCTGTGCTTCTTCGCTCATATTGTTTCCTTTCAATGTGTATTTCTTATATTTTATTATGTTTTTATGGAAATGTCAAGTACCGGCATCATATTTGGAAATCTTCATTGCATGGAAGCTGTAATATATATAACAAGTATGGAACTTATCTGCCAGCAAATCCGTTGAATTGCACAAATATGAAGCGATACGTTAGCAATGTTTCGTATCGTGCGATTTTGTTTTTGCGTTGAAATTTATTTCGCATTATGATACAATAATATTAAGAAATAAAGATTTATGTTAACATATATATTGGGTGTAGTGGTAATTGGAAAGGAACATAAAAATGGCTGGCAATGCAAAAAAAGGAGAGTGTCCTCCAGGTTCAGGCAGACAGACGTTCCTTGAGCGGACTCTCGGTGTGATCGTGAGAGAAGCGCTGTGCACCTACGGACTTGACGTCACACACGAGCTTGTGGCAAGTGATATTTACAGCTCAGATAGCCGTTGCGATACTGAGCAGCGCAGGCATTGCTGTTGAGCGCGCCGAGGACGGCAGACAGTGCGTTGATATGCTGTGTAATTTCCCGGCAGGGCATTATGACATGATACTGATGGATATACAAATGCCAATAATGGACGGCTACGAAGCGGCACGCATTATACGCAGACTCCCGGACGAGCGGCTCGCGCATATCCCGATAATCGCGATGACGGCGAATGCATTCGCCGAGGACAGAAAGCGCGCTGTTTCCGCGGGAATGAACGCGCATGTTGCAAAGCCAGTCGGAATCGATACCCTGCGCTCAGTTATGTCTGAGATCCTTGCCAGGCATGGCGCGTGAATAACGAAAGAGTGCACTGAAACCGGCGCACTCTTTTTAATGTGATACTGACTAAAAATTGCTGCGAAAATGCGCTTTTTTCGTCGATTTGCAGATTGATTTCCTCCTGAATTTTTTATATAATGATACCACTTGAAAAAAGGGGAAATTTCATGAAAGGCAAGAATTATCAGATGACAATGTACGCCTGTTTCATAGGGTATATCGTGCAGGCTGTAGTAAATAATTTCGTACCGCTGTTGTTTCTGACGTTTCAGAGAACGTACGACATTCCGCTAACGCAGATAACGCTGCTGATCACGCTGAATTTCGGCATTCAGCTGGTTATCGACATGCTTTCTGCGGGCTTTGTGGATAAGATTGGGTACCGGGCTTCTGTGATAATCGCGCATGTGTGCGCGGCTGCGGGGCTGGTGCTGCTGACTGTCCTGCCCGAAGTACTGCCGGACGCGTTTGCGGGGATACTTATTTCAGTATTCGTGTATGCAATAGGCGGAGGGCTTATCGAGGTTCTTGTCAGCCCTATCCTTGAAGCCTGCCCGACTGACAACAAGGAAAAGGCAATGAGCCTGTTGCATTCATTTTACTGCTGGGGACACATGGGCGTCGTGCTTATTTCCACGCTGTTCTTTACATTCTTCGGAATTGACAACTGGAAGATACTTGCCGTGTGCTGGGCTGTCGTCCCGGCGCTGAACATAATTCTTTTTGCGAAAGCGCCGATATATTCGCTGCACGAGGAGGGCGAAAGCGGTCTGACATTACGTCAGCTGTTTATGCGGAAGATATTCTGGGTGATGATGCTGATGATGCTGTGCGCCGGCGCAAGCGAGCAGGCAGTCAGCCAGTGGGCTTCTACCTTTGCCGAGCAGGGTCTTGGCGTGAGCAAGACTGTAGGCGACCTTGCAGGCCCTATGGCTTTTGCGGCGCTGATGGGACTTTCGCGGCTGCTTTACGGTAAATTCGGCGACCGTCTTGACCTCGATAAATTCATGAAATTCAGCTGCCTGCTGTGCATAGCTTCATACCTCTGCATATCGCTGGTTCCGGTTCCGGTCGTGGGACTTATCGGCTGCGCGGTCTGCGGCTTTTCCGTGGGAATAATGTGGCCGGGGACGTTCAGCAAGGCTTCTGCGGCAGTCAGGGGCGGTGGAACCGCGCTGTTTGCCATGCTGGCGCTAGCGGGCGACGTAGGCTGTTCCGGTGGACCTACGCTTGCAGGGTTTGTTTCCGGCTGCTTTGACGGCAACCTCCGCGTCGGAATACTTTCCGCGATAATTTTCCCGGTACTTCTGCTGGCAGGTGTCGGGCTGACCAAAAAACTCACCAAATGAAACAAGGGCTGACAGAACACCTGCCAGCCCTTTGTTTATCTTATTTCGATGTTGTATTCCCTGAGCCAGTATTCTATCTGCAGCATGTAAGCATATATCTGCGGTAGCGTCATCAGCTGCCCGTACCAGTTCTTGGTGAATGAAGCGCCGTTGGTGTCAAGCAAATTGCGAAGCTTGTCGGCGCTGACTATTTCAGTGAGCCGACAGTCGTCGCTTGCGAGCACGGCGCGCAGCTTTCTGCTGAGAAGTTCAAGATAATCGGGGTTGTGGGTTTTGGGGTAGGGGCTTTTCTTTCGCCACAGCACGTCGTCCGGCAGAATTCCGGTCATGGCATGGCGCACAAGTCCTTTTTCGCGGCCGTTGTACGCTTTCATTTCCCAGGGAATATTATATGCGTATTCAACAATGCGGTAATCGCAGAACGGAACTCTCACTTCAAGCCCGTGAGCCATGCTCATTCGGTCTTTTCTGTCCAGTAAAGTCGCCATGAAATAATCCATGTTCAGCCAGAACATCTCCCGCATACGGCGCTCATCGGGGGTGTCGCTGTCGAGGTATTCCGTCTGTGATATGCACCTGTCGTAGCTTTTCCGGACGAAAGCTTCCGCTTCCGCGCCGGACATGGGGCGCTTCATGAGTTCCGCGCGCTCAGGCACCGCAGTTGACCACGGAAACCCGTCGTAATGCAGCACGTCCTTGCGATGGTACCACGGATACCCTCCAAAAATTTCGTCGGCGCATTCACCGCTCAGCGCCACCGGGAAGCGCTTGCGTATTTCCCCGCAGAAAAGGTACAGCGAGCTGTCTACATCTGCCATTCCTGGCAGGTCGCGCGCACGGGTGGAAGCCTCCAGCGCGTCCGCGAGGGCAGGGGTGTCGAGGATTACGTTTGTGTGGTCCGAGCCAATGAATTCCGACATGCGGGTTATCCAGGGGGCGTCCTCGTCAGGCTGGAAGCTGCTCGCGCGGAAATTCTTGTGATTGTCCTTGTAGTCTATCGCCCATGTGGAAAGCTGCC
>HF989495.1:0-12331 GCA_000432175.1 Eubacterium sp. CAG:786 | reverse complement strand
CTATCGACCATGTGGAAAGCTGCCGTCCCTGCTGCGAGAATTCTCTTGCGGCAACGGCTGAAATAACGCTGCTGTCAAGTCCTCCCGACAGGAAGCAGCACAGCGGAACGTCGCTCACCAGCTGGCGCTTTATCGCGTCGGTGAGAAGCTCGCGTATATGTTCCGAGGTTTCCTCGAAGGTTTCTGTGTGCGGCGCCGCGTGAACTTTCCAGTACCGCGAAACGGTGAAGCTGCCGTTTGTCAGAGTTGCATAATGCGCCGGGGGTATCTCGCTTATGTTCCTGAAAACTCCGCTGCCGACCGGCTTTGCGGGGCCTATCAGCATGACTTCTGCAGCGCCGTTTTGGTCGATGACCGGTCTAACTTCGGGATTTTTCAGCAGTGCCTTTATCTCGCTCGCAAAAACTATTCCATCCCGGGAACGGCTGTAGAAAAGCGGCTTGACGCCGATTCTGTCCCGTGCCATGAACAGCGATTTACTGCGGCTGTCCCATATTGCGAATGCGAATATCCCGTTGAACATTTCCAGGCATTTCTCGCCGTATTCGATGTAAGAGTGAAGCACAACCTCCGTGTCAGAGTGTCCTTCAAAGCTTACTCCGCGCTGCTCCAGCCCGCGCCGGAGCTCCTGGGTGTTGTAAAGCTCCCCGTTGTAAACCAGCGTAAATCCGCGGCTGCTCATTGGCTGAGAGCCGTTGTCAGGGTCGATGACTGCAAGCCGACGGTGCACGAGATAGGCGTTGTCGTCTACGTATATTCCCGACGCGTCGGGTCCGCGTGGGGCGATAGCAGCGCTCATCTGCGCCATGACCGCGCTCATCTGCCGCATGTTTCTCTCATAACCTATCTGTCCTGCAATACCACACATGTCAGTTTCTCCTTTCGGTAATTACTCCTATATTTTATGCAGAAAAAATTTTTATGTGAATTTAAAAAAAGTACTTGACAAGAGCAGCACAATGTGATATATTGTATATATCGGATATGCACAATATTCACAAGGAGTACAAATGAACATAATAATAACAAACTCTGCCGGTATGCCTATCTACGACCAGATAGCCTCGCAGATAAAAGCGATGATACTTTCCGGCGAACTGAAAGAAGGGGAGCCTCTCCCGTCGATGCGTGCGCTGGCGCAGGACCTACGCGTGAGCGTTATAACGACGAAGCGGGCGTACGAAATACTTGAGCAGGAAAAGCTCATTGAAAGCTACACGGGGCGCGGCAGCTTTGTTTCCGCGCGGGACCCTGAAATGCTGCGGGAGCAGACGCTCCGGGAGGTGGAGCAGTACCTTTCAAAGGCAGCGGAAACCGCAAAGCGCTGTGGTATAGGGTATGATGAACTTTCAGAGATACTGCGGCTATTCATGGAATGACCCCGGTACAGAGCAGGGGAGTATACCCTTTGCCTGGAACTTTGTATATATAATATGGAGGAATTGGTATGGAAAACAGCATTGAGATCAAAGGCATGACCTGCAGATATCCGTCATTCGCGCTGGAAGATATAAGCGTCAGCGTGCCGTGCGGTTCTGTCATGGGACTTATAGGCGAAAACGGGGCGGGAAAATCCACGCTGATAAAGGCGATACTGGGACTTATCCGTCCGGAGAAAGGCACGCTAACTGTTCTCGGGGAGAGTTCCACAAAGCTTTCTCCAGCGGTAAAGAGCAGGATAGGCGTTGTTTTCGACGAACTCCCGTTCCCGAGAGAGCTTAATGCAAAGCAGCTTGATAAGGTGCTTTGCGGAATTTTCCCGAACTGGGACAGCGCTAAATTTACAGACTACTTATCCAGTTTCGGGCTTCCCGACAACAAAAAACTCGGCAGTTTTTCCCGCGGAATGCAGATGCGCATAAGCCTTGCAGCGGCGCTTTCCCACGACCCGCAGCTGCTTGTGCTTGACGAACCTACCGGTGGGCTTGACCCGGTGGTCCGCAGCGAAATTCTCGATATGCTGCTGGAATTCATGCAGGACGAAACGCACTCCATACTTATCTCCACGCACATAACCAGCGACCTTGAGCACATTGCGGACTACATAGGCTTTATTCATCAGGGCAGGCTGATATTCTGCGAGGAGCGCAACGAACTCAAGGAAAAGCACCGTATACTGAAATGCACGGACGAGCAGCTTGCGGATATCGACCCTGCTGATATAATAGGAAAGCGCAACGGAAAGTACACCCACGAGGTGCTGACTTCCGCATTTGAGAAGTACCCTGATATCGCGCAGGATATTCCATCTATAGACGAACTTATGGTGTATTATGTGAAAGACGAGGTGTCCGCGAAATGAAAGGAATGCTGTATTCATCGCTGCTGCGACAGCGCGGTTTTATTCTTGGCGCGGGGATATACACGGCAGCCGCGACCGTTGTGGGGATTCTTATCATAATTCTTGGCAGATCTTTTCCGGAAATTGCGCCCCCACTGGGCGGCCTGCTGACGATAATGCCGGCAGTGTCGGTAGTCATTGCGCTTGAGGGCGTTGACCGCGAACTTGAAAACTCCCTTAAAACGCGTTTCGCAGATTACACCCTTGCCGCGGTAACTCCCGGGAAATTCGCGACGGCTGAGCTTTTGAAGAACCTGATACTGATGGCTTACGGTATCGCGCTTTCGCTTGCGATGTGCGTGATATTACGGGTGGCAGGGGAAGGTTTCTTTAAAATGATCATTGACGAATACTATCTGGACTGGAAATTCCTCGGTGTCATGCCGATCGCCGGGATAGCGTGCAGTCTTATAGAGTGGGTGATAATGCCGCTGGTTATCAAGTTAAAGAGCGCTGAAAAGGCAGGCATGATCGTGGGACTTATAGTAGGCGTGGTGGTTGCGATTTCGATGTCGGGGTTTATGAACAACAATGTGACAGGATTTGACCTCGGTGTCCTGGTGGAATTCCCTACGGTGCTGTATATTTTGGCAGCGGCGGTTCTGCTGTACGGGCTGTTCTATCTCATTCTGGAGAAGCGCATTGAAAGGGGGAATATCTGTTGAAAGGGCTTGTTTTGAAGGATCTGTACAGCGTACGGCTGCAGATATTCCTGTCGGTGCTGACTATGATACTTCCCAATATCGCGTTCACATTCCTGATCAGGGAAGAAGGCGTCGGGTTAGGCGAGGCTGAAACAGTTTTTATGGTATTCTTTTTCGGATCGCTGAATTACATCAATATCTGCCTGTTTTCATCATTCATGCTGAACACGCTTGACTCTGACGTGAACTGCGGCTGGAGCCGTATCGTGCGGACATTTCCTGTATCGGGGAATACGATGGTCATGGCTAAATTTGTCGCAACAGGTCTGGTTCTCGCAATACTCACTGGAATATCGCTGATTTTCAATATCGTGGGTTCTTTTGTTAATTCACTGCCGCTGGAACCTCTTATTGCTATACCGGTTTGTATTGGTTTCCTGCAGGCTGCGGTGCTGTTCCCGATATTTCCGTTTGCGATGGCGCACGGAACTAAGTGCACCTCGGCATTGTATATAGTGGTTGAGATTTTGATGGTTTCACTCGCAGCGTTTGGCATTATAAATATCATGAAGCTGGAGGACTGGGGCATTATTTTAAGATGCGTGTTTTATGCGGGTTCGGTCATTCTGGCAGCAGTTTCTGCGGTAATTTCAGCTGCTTCGGGGAAGAAGGCAGTGAGAGCTGGGATATAGCTGCAGGCGAGTAGTGATGTTGTATAATAAAACTTGACACCCCACCCGCAGTACGTTATGGATATGCTGTGGGAGCTGAGAAAGAAACAGGACGAACAGTGCGCCCGTATGGGCGACATGATTAATGCGCTTAAGCAGTCCGCGGTAAGAAAGAATGGTCGTGTGTTTTACACCGGTGCTTTCCTTTAATCGGATAACATAGTCCGCATACTCTGAAAAGGTAATTCCATGAGTGAGATTGAAGCCCATTTTGCATTGTTCTTCAAACTTGTTAGCGAATGTTTCGCATTCGGTTCGATTTTTCTTTTCAGACCATTCTGGATTAGCCTTGAAAGTAGTGCAGCTTGGTTTTATACGGTTGCCGAACCTGTCGTATCCATGGTACACTCTGATTCCGAAACTGATCAGTTCTCCTTTCTTGTTTCTTCTGGGGTGGATATCTGCCATATTAATTCCTCCTATTCGTCATATATATCAAACCAATCACGCAGAAGCTGCTTGTAATACGCGATCATCATTTCAGCCAGTGGATTTCCCTCCTTTACCAATACCTTTGCTGGCATATTTTCAGGACTGTTTTGATTATGCGTGAGCTTTTCACGGTTGGATTTGATTTCATTTGTTATATAATCAACGACTTCCGCTTCAAAACTTTCGGTAAGAGCCTTGTCGTGTGAATCAGTATTAAGTATTCGTTCGATGAGTGACATATAAGTTTTCCATGCACTGTATTCGCAAACGCTGTTATGCTCGGAAATGTCCGGCAGATTATAATTTGTGTCGTATTCTTTTACGCCGTATTTTTTTAGTTTTGCCGTTTCCTCAAGTTCATTGTATATTCTGTCATAGCAGAAAATGCCTGACAACGGCGACAGAATTGCCTGTAAAGCATGGTAACAAGAGTATCCTCCGACATCTTCATTAGTGAATTGAATGCCGTAAATTCCGCCGCCAAAAAAGAAAGCCGCCCGCGGTACGGCAATACCACGGACGGCATAAGAGAGCAGCCCAGTTACAAGTGCTTCATCTCACATTTTATTGTATCATACATTGGGTGAGATTGCAAGTACATTTTCATCAAAGGAGAATTATTATGTCTGACATTATTAAAGAAAGCAATTCCACCAAGAAGTATATTCCCCACATGGAGAATATCAAGAATACAGCCGAACTGCTGCATCTTCCTACAAACTTTATCAGAGAAAAGGTCTTGACAGGGGAGATAGTTGCAGTCAGGGCAGGCAGACGCTACCTCGTAAATGTTGACAAACTAATAGAGTATCTCAACACGCACACCATTGATCCTGAGATAGAGCCGGACGAGGAGGCTGATAACTACCTATGTCGGAATCCGCGAGTATGACACTCCCGATATCCCAGCGCAAGTAAAGAGCGGGTATCATAGTATTGTTTTTTCGGCATTCAACAGCCGGGTGGTGTTCCGCAAGCGTAATGTTCCTCTATTTCTCAGCGAAGAGGGACGGCAGAAATTTATACACTACTATAATACTGAGATAGAGCCTAAACTCCGTGACAGGTTTGCGGAATGTCAGGACTGGGGCGGAAAGTACCACGGACTTATTCTTCGTTTATCCGGAATATTGCATTGCATGAGTGAATTTTCAAAAGACAGAATGCCGGAAAACGAACGGATATCCGCTGAAACTCTCGGCAATGCTATAAGAATTGGAGAATACTATACCCGTCAGGCTGTTTTCGCTTATACGCAGAATGAATTTGATAAGTCCATAGCAGGGGCAGAATATGTGCTGCGTAAGCTGACAGCTAAGCAGATAAACGAGATCACTCCGCGTGAACTGCTGCATACTTGTCGAAAATTTAAAACCATGGAAGAATTACGAGTTTCAGTTGAGCTTCTTATTGAACACGGATACATAAAAGAATATTCTCGGCGCGTTTCCGGACAGAAAATCAAGACTGTCTACCTTGTAAATCCGTGTTTGTTTGAAAATGGCGTACCAAATGTACCAGAGCCATGATAAGAATTGGTACAATTGGTACGCTGAATAAACTACAATATTTAGAT
Source organism: Eubacterium sp. CAG:786 (assembly GCA_000432175.1). Lineage (GTDB taxonomy): Bacteria > Bacillota > Clostridia > Oscillospirales > Ruminococcaceae > CAG-115. The sequence goes on along the minus strand of HF989495.1, from coordinate 6,607 downwards.
CACCGGGGTGTTCTTCAAGCTCGCTGTTTACAGCGGATACCGCCGCGGTGAGCTGCTCGGTCTGGAATGGAAAGACGTGGATTTTGAGAACAACACGATAAAAGTCCGCAGAACTTCCAACTACACGGCAAAGAAAGGTATCTATACCGACACAACGAAAACAAAGAAGTCCCAGAGAACGCAGAAGTATCCGCAGTACGTTATGGATATGCTGTGGGAGCTGAGAAATGAACAGGACGAACAGTGCGCCCGCATGGGCGACAAGTGGCAGGACTACGACCGTCTGTTCATCAAGTGGGACGGAAGCCCTATGAACAACAATACTCCATACTTCTGGTTCAAGGAGTTTTGCGAGAAGAACAGCATAAGGTTCTGCGACATTCACTCGTTAAGGCGCTTACACGCAAGTTTGCTCATCAATGCGGGCGTTGATGTAGTTGCAGTATCGGGGGATTTGGGACACTCGAGAAGAACAGCATAAGGTTCTGCGACATTCACTCGTTAAGACACTTACACGCAAGCCGGCTCATCAATGCAGGCGTCGATGTGGTTGCGGTATCTGGAGATTTGGGACACTCACAGGTTTCAACGACAACGAACATCTACTGTCATATGTTCCAAGAAGCACAGGCAAGGACGAGCCAGGCAATCGCCGACGCATTTATCTTTGACAAAAAAGAAAAGCAGGGCGGCGAAAAAGCCGAACTCCCTGCTTAAAGACCATAAATTCAAATAAAGACCAAGACCCAAATTTCCCATAAAAGAAACAACAAACCGCAAAAGGGTGATTACTATGACCGCTATGACGATAGAACGTGCTGTTGATAACGCTATTGCGTCCACCAGAATGGAGGGCTTCGCAATAACCGAAAAGCACAAGGAGCTTATTATGAAGCTTATGAAAAAGGAAATTACCTTAGAAGAAGCGCTGAAAGAGCTTAACAAAAAGGGCTGAATATGGCATATAAACTTGATGTCACAAACGCTGATTGCTATGAGGGAACTACTACTCTAATCAACAAACTTGATATTACCGACGAAAACGAAATGAACAGCAGCGAAGCGCTTATTACTGCATACAAAGCGGCAAGCCTAATAAACGAGCCGTTGGCTGCCGATTTTGGCTTTGAGAATTAAGGGTTCTGTTCGAGGACTTATACGATTGGGCAGGACAGCTGAGAACGATTGCTTTGTCCAAAACCGCAACCGTTTTCACTGCTCCCGAAAGGATTAAAAAGCTGGATTATATCACCAAACTGCCCCGTAATGAGTTTGTAGCCGAAATCTCCGATTTGTACCACTCGCTGAATATGCTCTACACTTTCAGAGAGGGAAACGGCAGAACGGAGAGAGTTTTCTTCGTTATGCTTATCAGAAACGCAGGATATGACATTGATTACTCTACGCTCAATTCTGACCTGCTGATGATATGGAGTATTCAAGCCGCAGGCGGGGTTACGGATACGCTTGTGAAGTTTTTTGAGGAGAATATAATAAGCCGCTGACTTGCGAGGTCGGCGGCTTATTTTGTTTAAGCGAATAGTTCCGTGGAATGAATGGACAGCAATGATAAAGCCGTGCTATTACAAGGGAGAGCGCGGGAATAAGCCATATGATCTGGAATTAATGCTGAGACTCTACCTGATACAGAATCTGTATAATTTAGCTGACGAAGCAACAGTTGCAGAAGTAACGGACGGGCTTACGGGCACGCCTGCCAGCAACGGTCTGATGGACTTGTTCGCGGAGTTCAAGCTGTTGGATACGGGAGAGCGGCTAGGGCGATTTATCGTGCAGAGGTCTGTCAGCAAAAAACATATCGGGGCGAACATTATTCTATCCCATTCTCTGCTTTCTTAATTCTAACCGCAAGATACTCTCTTGTGGGCAAATCAATTCTGAAACGTCCCTTAAAACTTCCGACATTCTCAACCGTCATGTTCCATGTGTCTATAATGTCGACGGTGTATATATTATTATCGTCAATATGATAATATCTGAATCCCGGACGCGAAATCCCGTTATAAAACAGGTGATAACCGGTTTCATCAGCTAGATTTTCATCTTCCGGAACCACACATATCTCGTCCCATTCCATGTTTTTGGGTCGCAATCCGCCGTCCGGAGCTTCCTCAAGTATTTTTCGCATAAAAGCTATTCTTTCCGGGCTGTCACCTTTAAGCTCTCCGCCATGAGACCACCATATCGCCTTATCGTCTATGTAGGTTTCGCCATGACAACCGTAGCCGCCGCGGCAAAGTGCATCCCAGAACCTCCGAACAAGCTCTTGCGGCGAAATATTCCCCCACGCATACTGAATATTTCCCTCGTATAGCATTTCGTCAATTACTATCGGTTTGCCATAGCTTTTTCTCCACTCGGATGTTCCCTCCGGAGAACGCTGAATACTGCAGTGCGTTATCCATGACTTTGTATGATCGTAAAACTGATTACCGTTATGTATTGATCGCAGGTGATCATACGGGTCGCTTTCTACGATTATCTGCGCATATCGTTCCCAGTCCTCAATGCTCTTGTTTTTTATCAGGTCATATTCATTAGCAAATGACCACCATACATTTCTGAAAGCCGAAAACCTTGCCGCCGTGTATTTCAGATAAAGTTCGTTGCACTCCGGTGTCATTGTTGAGAAGCCCCAGCGGTCATACGGGTGAAAGAGGATAATATCTGCCTCAATACCCAGCTTTTGAAGCTCGCTGATACAGTATTCAATATGCTGAAAATGCTTGGGGTTAAACCTCTCAAAATCCCAGTTGTTGCCCTTGGAATCCGGACCGTAGCCCCACACATTGTCCTCTGTGATAGCACTTCCGTCAACCGGAGTACCCTCGTATGGATAGGAGCGCGGCTCACGTGAATTGTAGCAGTAGCTTTTAGGAAATACGCAGAAACGTATCTTGTTGAACGGGGAATTTCTCAGAGTTTCAAGAGTTTGCGCGATAAGGTCATCGCTTTGCAGATTCCATACATAACAGGTCGTGCCGACAGGATAATAAGGTGTTCCGTCGGAATACTGAAAATGATATTTGTTATGTACCTTTACGCAGCCGTGATTATTTTCCGACGGCGGCGTGACAGAAAAAGTTCCTTCGTATTTCCTGTCAGAAAAATTCCCGCAGACCGTAAAATGGTATTCTTCCTCAAACGATGGCATGAATCTTACTTTGTATATTCCGTTCCCATCGTAAAAACCATTGACGGTTTTTCGCTCGGAATCGCTTTCAAATAGCGCAGTGATACCGCGTTCCAGGAATGGGTTGCCAGCGGTGGTTCCCTCGGAGTAAAACTCGAAAACGCCCCATTTTTCAACTGATTTTGTATAATTCATAACGGTTCCTCCAATGCCTTGACACATAAGCCGACGGATCACTGTGCTGATGGAATCCGTCGGCTTAGATTTTGAATATCACAGGGAATTTGATTTATGGCGCTGAATAAGTGAATGTTATTTCCAGCGTCGAAAGTATCTCATCGTCTTTGACGGTAAGAATAGTCGCGGACAGACCGGAAGTGTCGCCGTCGGCGCATCTGACGTCATCGGGGACAGATGTTACCCACTGGTTATAGAGGTTTACTCTCGTGCAGTTACCGTCGTCGGAACAGGTATATTCCTTGCCGGATAGCTCGCGGACTTCGCCGTTTACCTTAACCTCATCAATAGAGATAGTATAACCCGGGAAGAACTTCTCGCCGTTGTAAATCCCGAGAGCCGAGAAAAACACTCCCCTTGCAATACCGCAATCCGAGAAATCCAGACTGACGGTGTAGGTTCCCTCACCGGTTATCTCAGCGTTGTCTGCAATGATACCCAGGGTCATATCCGTCGGGTCGTACTTGTTGCCGACACAGTACTGAACTGAATAATCAAGACTCTGGTACATTATCCATGCCACTGCGGTATCATCAGAAGCCGGAATGGATACGCTCGCCATAAATTCGTCTTCAGCCGCATTTATTGACTTGTCCATTCTCTCCCTTGCGGCAGACTGGATCTCGGAATAATCCTTGCCTTCTTCGGTCGAAGCGCGTCTGTCGCTGTACAGCCTTGCTATGTTTTCATCGGTAGTTTTTCTGAGGACCCTTTTGTAAAAATCGCTGCAGTCCCAGAGGACGGGGCAGTAATTATACAGGTCGCAGTTATCCAGAAGATTGGAGTAAAACTTATCCCTATCGTGTTTATCCGCCGCACCCATAACGGCATATTCGCCTATAACCACGCCGTATCCCTGGTCTGTGAATTTAGTCAGCATCTGAAAAAGGGAATTCTGCTCCTCGTAATCGCCGGGAGTTCCCCACTGGTTTACAGTGTTGTCACTGCAATAGTCCCACGGCGTGTAATAATGCACTGAAAGCAGAAGCTTGTCCTTTGCAGTGTCCTCCGGCATTTGGTATCTGTCATCGCATGTTTTCCTGAAGTCGGTGTTGTACCCTGCGATAAGCAGGAATCTGTCTGCATTTTTGCCGCCGGTCGAACGTACCAGCTTAACAAATTCGCTGTTAATTCTGTTCGTTGTTTCGTAGCGTTCGTCCTCGCTGAGAACTCCTTCTGTTCCGGTGACTTCGCTATCGTTGAGTCTGTCGCCAAGTTCCTCATTTGCAGATTCAAATATCAGCTTGTAGGAATAATCGGAAAAATGCTCGCATATCTGCGTCCACATGGACTTATAAAGTGCCATTCCATTTTCACGAACTGCCTCGTCACCGGAGCCGAACATTCCCCACCAGCTTCCGTCCCAGTGGTCGTTCAGGATAACATACATATCAGCGTCAAGAGCATAATTGACTACCTCATCGACACGGTTCATGAGCCGCTCGTCAATGGTGTAATCTCCGCTCTCGTAATTTATGCCATTGGTCCATGCCACAGGAATGCGGAGAGTATCAAAGCCCATGGCTTTCATGTCGTCTATCATATCCCTTGTGGTGACGGGCTGTCCCCAGAGCGTTTCAAAGGAAGTGGGGTTTATCCCTGAATCCACATAGCTTTTGTGATTGTATGCCTCCAGCGTGTTGCCGAGGTTTATTCCGTTGCCCATGAGCCGGATAACCTCCGTTGCGGTAAGGTCGTTTCCGGAAACATTGTTATCCGTAATGCTAGTGGTACATCCGCTCAATAGCATTGAAATAACCAATCCTATGATTTTAACAACAGAAACACGGTTCATTGAAGATCCTCCAAAATTATGATTTTTCACCTTAATCAAGGATAAGATTACTTATTTCAAGATTGTAGGTTATTGATGTAAAGGGAACTTCCTTACCGTTTATTACGAGTGCAAAACGGTAGCCTATCCAGTCGACAGTGGTTTTTGCGGCAACTATTCCGCATTTCTTGGTGCCATAAACCACGGAACCTATCTTAGCGCCCATCCAGCCGTTAGCAAGCCCATTTGCGGATTCGCTTGACGGGTCAAGATCTGCGTTTACAGGGACTTCAACGATTCCGTTTTCAGTTTCAAGACCTATGGACTTGACATGTACCTTGTATTTCGCGTCCGGGTCAACGTTGATGAAGCCGAAGTTAAGCAACTCGCTGCCTTTTTCAAATGAGGTGGACTTCACGGAATACTCACCGTCACCGCTCATTTCGACAACTGCCGACGGACTTGGACCGGGATTTACAGCCTGCGCGGTAAGTACAAGATTTTTGTACTTTATCTTGGTATCTGAGATTTTCTCCTCGGGACGGAGTTTCTCGCTGCCCTTTGTGAACTGCCACGATCTCAGTTCAATATCCGCGCCGGAAAATACCAGATAGATATTGTGATTTCTGCCATCAAACTGACTGAATTTAGCAGAACGAACCTTAGCATAATCAGCGTTGTCAAATTCAATGAAAGATACTGCCTTGCCGGAAATGCTGTCAAGGCGAACCTCTATTCTGCCCTTGCCTTTAACATCAGCAGTGAAAGCGGAAGCGCCATAACCGAAATCCGCACCTTTTACATAGATCCATGCGCCGTCTGCCTTGCTCTTTGCGGCAGGGTCGTTACCATCGGTGTAACCTATATCGGCAGACGTGAACATAACCGCGCCGCTGTTTTTAGCGTAGGGGTCAAGAAGCTTTATCTGAGATACGCCATGACGCGTTGCGGCAGTTATCGGGATCTCTCCGTCAGCCGCATTCATCGGAAGATAATCAACCATAATGCTGCGGAAACCTGCTGTGCCGCCTGACAGTTCTTCAAGAAGGAGCGTGTGGTGGACAATGTAGTTCGTTCCCTGATACTCGCAGAAATGCGTGTGATTGTTGGCCCAGCGCATTCCGGATTCGCCGTCGGCATTCTGACCGGCATTGTAGAAATATGCGCCCCTGTATTCCCAGCTGTCTGCGTCAAGGGGAGTTTTTGTGGTCATGTATGCCATACTGCATGTAGGCGGCGCAGGAATGTCCTTGCGGTCCCAATTGCTGCGGTTCTGCCAGTCGTTGCAGTAGGTGTAATAATAGGTGCCGTCGATGTAATTCAGCTCGCTTGCCTCATTGAAATACGGGGCGTCAATAGAAACGAACTCGCTGTCAAACGAAAGCATATCCGCGCCCAGACGTACTATCTTAGGCACATTGGTATGTATAACACCGCCGCCG
>HF989494.1 GCA_000432175.1 Eubacterium sp. CAG:786 | reverse complement strand
GCCTGAGCCACTGCCCGGTATGCGTGGATTTTCCCGTCCCGCTCGGGGCGGAGAACAGATAAGCCTCTCCGTCTACGACTACCGCGCTTGAATGCAGCATGAATCCTCCGCGAAGAGGGAGCGCGCGGTAAAAGCTTTCCGCCGTGAAAATGATTTCGGCGTTGTCCGCGTCAAGCCCGGTGCGCCCGCTTATTGCGGCGAGCGCCGCGCTGTTAAACGGAATGCTGATGTCGGGTTCGTCATTTCCTGCAAGCAGGAACTTTTCCGCGCGCGCCGTCATTGTCGGGCAGCGAAAGTCGCAGCCGACGATAAAGCCGCAGATTTTATAAAGTCTGTACATAGTTCTCCCCACGCAAAGCGCCGGACGCAACACGCGCCCGGCGCTCCTGTTTTAGGTTTTCGTAATGGCCCCGATATTAGTTCCAGGTGCCGTTGCCGAGGTCGAAGTCGATACTGGTGTCAGCGTCTGCGTTGAGGCTGCCGCCGTTAGTCATGCCGCCAGAAGAGGGGCTGCTTGCGGTGATGACGTCCTCGGTAGTGAAAGAGGTGATCTCTATTTCAGGTCTGATGTATGTCTTTTTCAATGCTTTATCCTCCTGTAACTCAGCCTAAACCGTTTATAAGCTCAAACTTGGCGGAAATGTCGCCCCACGATTCATCAACATTCTTGAGCCTGATAACGATGTAGTTCTGACTGTTGCCGTTGTAGTTGTCGCCGTCCTTGACATACGTAACGTCTGTGTAGTACTTGCCGAGGATGAGAGAACGCGAGAACGTCTTGCCGTCCGCTCTCTTGAAGGTTACTCTTGCGCCTCTGAAGTTCTTGACGTCGCTGTCGGAGATGGAGAACATGACAAGCATATCCTTTGTGCCGTCGCTGTTTGTGGTGGTGACAACGGGGTCTACCTTAGCGTAATTCTTGGGAACGCCCGGATACTTCTTGGGGTCCTTGATAATCTGCGCTTCCTTGGAAACGGTTACGGTGCAGGTTGCGCTCTTGCCGTCTGCGGTTGCCGTGATGGTTGCGGTACCGGGCGCTACAGCTGTGATCTTGCCGTCTGCAACTGTTGCGATCTTCTCATTGGAGGAAGTCCATGTTACGGTCTTGTCTGTTGCGTTGTCGGGCGATACGGTTGCGGTGAGCTGCTCGGTCCCGCCTACCTTAAGGCTTACGGACGTCTTGTTGAGCTCTACTTTGCTTACCTTAACCCCTTCAACTGTTACCTTGCATACGGCGCTTACGCTGCCTGCTGTCGCGGTGATTTCAGTTGTGCCTGTTGCCAGCGCGGTGATGTTGCCGTTTTCATCAACGGAAACAATCTTGTCATTGTTGGACTTCCATGTTACCTTGTCGGTAGAATCATCGGGCTTTACTGTTGCGGTAAGCTTAGCCTTTTCGCCTACGGTCATTGTCTTGCTGTATGTGTCAAGCTCAATGTTCGTTGCGGGGATAGAGTTGTCTGTCACCGTAACGGTACACTTTGCCGTTGCTGTTTTGGTTAAGATGGGCATACCGTTGGTTGTAGTAACAACGGCTTTGGCGGTTACAGTAATAGTTGCCGTGCCTGCCTTTAAGGGCGTTACCAAACCGTTCTTGTCAACGGTGGCAACGGTCTCGTTATCGGACTTATAGGTGAAAGTAAGGTTGTCAAGCAGCGCGTTGTCAGGCGTTGTTGTGGCAACAAGCTGGCGTCCGTCCGCGCCCGCAACAAGGTTGAGAGTGTCGCTGTTAAGAGCTACGCTGGTGAGCTCATAAGCAATATAACCTTTCAGCGTTGTTGTGGAAAGCTCATATTTGCCGGCTGCGTCGTCTGAAAGCGTTATTGTGATGGAGTAGTACTTTTTGTCAGCCGAAATCTGCGGTTCGGAAACGGTGTAATCCGTGCCTTTTACAAGGCTTACATTTTCATCATTTTCAAGTGCATATTTTGCGGTCACAGCCTTAGCAGCCGCTTCAATTTTATTGTCCTTTACATATATTTCGGTCAGAGCAGAGGGAGCGACGGTGAGCTTTTTCTTTTTAACGGTGAAAGTAACGGATTCGCTCTTGCCGTCTGCGGTTGCGGTAATCTTGGCTTCGCCGGCCTTAAGCAGGGTGACTTCGCCGTTCTCATTAACTGTTGCAACGTCGGGGGTTTCGGAAGCCCATGTAACCTTGTCTGCGTCGTCAGCGTCGGCGGGAGTTACCTCAGCCGTAAGTGCTATCGTTTCGCCATAGGTGTATTCGGGATCAACGTTGCTGCCGTCTTTTTGGGTGATCTTTAAGCTTTCAACGTGTTTTGCGGGAGTGCGTATGGCAATCTTTGAAACAACGCTGTCCTTGCAAAACAGACTAATACCCGTTGTCAGAGGCTTAGTGCCAAGGTCCACAGAATCACAAAAACCTGTTAGCGGTAATTCCATTTCGCCAGCGGTCATGGAGTTGCCCCAGTAAAACATATCTCCCCAACCTTCGCGGGTTGCAAGAAGCGAAAGCTCCTTGTTTTCACCTACAGAGTCAAATGTAACCACCAGCTTGGAATCTGCAATGTTTTCAGCGGTTACGCCTGCGTTTGCAAGGTCGTCAGCGGAAATCTTGTAGATGTCACCGGTTTTAGGAAAGGGTATACCCTTCGTCTCTGCTGTAACGTCGTACACGGTATATGAAGCGGTACCGTCTATAATCGCCGTAATTTTGTTTACCTTTGTATAGTTAGAGGGGCATACCTTTATTCCGTTTGCAGCTGTAAACGCAGCCCAATTCTCATCTGAGCTGGTAATGCTGCCGCCGGAGCCTTTCCAGGTTGATGTTTCCAGAAGAAAGAAAGATCCGTCGCCCTCTGCGTCAATAGTTACCTCTATAGATTTAGTAGCAGCCTTTACTGCCGTCATTGCTTCTTCTGTAAAGAGAACTTCAGTGATTTGTCCTGCTTTGTACTCGTAAAGAACAGTTTCGGCTGCGCTTACCGAAATCTGGCATACGATAGCAGAGCTTACAGCCATTACAGCTGCCATTGAAGCCGTCATTAAACGTTTTAGTTTCATAAAATCCTCCTAATAATAAATTTTTCCATGCGGAAAATAATACCTCGTGCTTAATTATAATTATTATGAAAATAAAAGTCAAGATAAAAGTCAAGTTGTAAATGAGTTACATGAAAAAATCAGCAATTATCCTTGAATAATGAACCCGTTTTTATGCATTTTGCCAATACCGTCCGCGGGCGACACCGTATTGACATTTTGCAGGCAATAATATATAATTAAGGAAACGCTGAATAAAACAAAATCGACCCGTTCAAAGGAGCGCACTCACGAGTCTGATTTTGTTACGCTTCGCTTTATTCAGCGTATCCTTAAAGCAGTATTGAGGAAAGAGAGGTAACAAAATGAAAATAAAGGACGGATTTATGCTGCGTAAGGTCGGCGGACAGTATGTCGTTGTCGCGTTCGGCGAGGCGAGCCGCAGCTTCAACGGGATAATAAGGCTCAACGAAACGGGAAAATTCCTGTGGGAGCAGCTCTCCGCCGACAAGTCCGAGGAGGAGCTGCGAAAGGCGCTCACCGAGGAATATGACGTGACCGGCGCGCAGGCGGTGACAGACGTCGCGGAGTTCGTCGGCGCACTGAAAAAGGCGGCGCTGCTTGCCTGAGACGTTCAGCCTTGCGGAATACGCGGACATTATACGCGAGGTGCTTGACAGCGGCGGGGAGTTTACGCTTTTTCCGCGCGGCACGAGTATGCTGCCGCTCATCGTTGAGGGGCGCGACAGCGTGACCCTTGAGAAACGTCCGCCGAAAACCGGCGATATAGCGTTCTATCAGCGGGCGGACGGCTCGTTTGTGCTTCACCGCGCGATCGCTTTCAACGGGGATACATACACCATGTGCGGCGATAATCAGACGGCGCCCGAGCAGGGAATAGAACCGCGGCAGGTCATTGCCTCCGTGAAATATGTCACCCGCAGGGGAAAGCGCACCGACGGAAGTCTCGGGTATAAGATATACCTGCTGCTCTGGCGCAGCTTTTTTGTGCGCAGGGTGTATTTCAGGCTGCGGAGGTTGTTTCATGGGTCGTAAAAAACATGACAGGACAGCCCTGAGGCAGCTTTTCGGGCTTACGCACGGAAAACGCGGCGCGCTGCTTGTCGTCATCATCGGAAACGCGCTGTTTGCAGCCTCGGGCGCGGCTTTCGCGCTTTTCTGCAGGGGCGTTATCGACGCCGCCACGGCAGGCGACGGCGGAGGGATAATCGCGTATGCGCTTCTTCTTTGCGGAGTGGTGCTGCTTCAGCTCGCGCTGAGGCTTATATGCAATATGCTGTCGGAAAAAGTCCGCGCGACCATCGAGACCGAGCTGCGCGGAGAAATGTTCGGCGGCCTACTTTCCGCAGAGCTTTCGGATATTTCGGGCTATCACACGGCGGAGCTTGTGAACAGAATGTTTTCCGACGTCAGGATATGCGCGGAGGGCGCGGCGAATATTCTTCCGTCGGCGGTAAACCTTGTCACACAGCTTCTCTGCGCGGGGGTGCTGATGATCGTGCTTCAGCCATGGTTCGCGGCGGTATTTGCTGGGGGGGGGGGAATGGGGGGGGTATTCGCGGCGGCGGGGATAATGGTGTTTGCGGTACTGAGCATATTCCGCGGACGTCTCAAGGGTCTGCACAGGCAGGTGCAGGAAAAGGAGGGAAAGGTCCGCGCCCTCATTCAGGAGACGCTCTCGAATATGGCGGTGGTCAGGGTGTTTTCGGCGGAAAGCACTCTACTCGGAAAGAACGCGAAAAATCAGCGCGAGCACTACGACCTGCGCATGAAGCGCCGAACACTCGGCGTCGCGGCGGGTGCGGGGTTCGGGCTGATATTTCAGGCGGGATACGTCCTCGCGCTGGTGTGGGGCGGTTTCGGGATTTTTTCGGGCACGATGAGTTACGGCACGCTGACGGCGGTGCTTCAGCTCGTCAATCAGATACAGTCGCCGTTTGCGGGGCTGTCGTCGCTGTTTCCGCAGTATTATGCGGCGGCGGCTTCGGCGGAGCGGATAATGGAGATAGAGCGCCTGCCGCATGAGGAAAACTCTGCCGGGACGCGCGGAGAATTTACGGAGCTTCGCGTTGACGGAGTGCGGTTTTCCTATGGCGGCGGCGATGTGCTCACCCGCGCGGACATGACCGTGAAAAGGGGCGAGATCGCCGCGCTCACCGGAATATCTGGCGGGGGAAAGACCACGCTCTTTATGCTTATCTTCGGTATGTACCGCCCGAAGGCGGGAAAGATAACGCTCGTGACGACGCAGGGCGAGTGCGCGCCGTGCGCGGCTTCACGCAGGCTGTTTGCATATGTTCCGCAGGGGAACGGACTGTTTTCCGGCACGATACGCGAGAATATAGCGTTCGCCGTTCCCGCTGACGACGAAAGGATAATGCGGGCGGCGCGTACGGCGTGCGCGGAGGAATTTATCATGCAGCTTCCCGACGGGCTGGACACGGTGATCGGTGAGAACGGCGCCGGGCTGTCCGAGGGGCAGGCGCAGCGCATCGCCGTCGCG
>HF989493.1:450-2635 GCA_000432175.1 Eubacterium sp. CAG:786 | reverse complement strand
TAAAAACAGTTTCATCAATATTCTCCTTTATATATAAATCCCGATTTGTCGATGAGATTATTATACCACGAACACCCACTTAAGTCAAGCAACTCACGCTGAAAAGCGAATAACCACCAGAAAGGACACCTACCATGATAAACCCATTACTCATAACCAGAAAAGAAAACGCCGGAATCCTCCGCAGAATATGCTCCGAGCTGAACGCCGTTCCCCGCGAGATGATAGGCGAGGACTGGTCGCTTGCAGTATTTCTGAAACGTGACCTAAAGACGTATCTCTATCAGTCGCATTTCATCTTTGACCTGTCCGCATTCAAGGAACAGGGTGATGAATTCGTGAACCTCTGCGCCGGGATATACTATCAGAAATCCGACGCGAACATCGTTATTTACGCCGACAACTGCTATCCCGGAGATGAAATTCTGGATAAGCTGGTGCATAACGGCATAACGAATATCGTTGCGAATTACCCGATGTTGACGAGAAAACCAACATCTCCATGATAGCCCAGGACCTGAAAGAATGCATTACGGAGGGGCTTTCCCAGAAGAAATGGCGGCGCTTCGACAAGTGTTTGACGCATTTGCAGAAGCCCGCGAAGCTGCCAGAATTGCCGAAAAGGAAAAAGAAAAGCCCCGATACTCCCAGTCGAATATCAGCATAGCTGTCGTGGGAGCGCAGGGCAGAATAGGAGCAACTACATTTGCAATGCGGCTTGCGGCGTATTTCAAGAGCCGTGACGGAGAGAGCCTTGTGGTCTGCGCAAACAAGCGTGGATTTCCGCAGCTCGAGATGATGAACGAGTATTACGGCGGCACCGAGCACAATGGTATCTATACGATAAACGGCATTGATATCTGCACCGCCCTGACCGAGCCGGAGAAGCAGTACAACGTCCAGATTTACGACTACGGCAGTCTGCCTACTTCCGAGCTGAAGCTCGATTCGTTCGATAAGGTATTCCTTATCGGCGGCACATCATGGAACGAACTCCCGATGATATACATAGCTCAACAGCCGCTGAACAGCGTGAACTACACTGTGGCGGTGAATTTTTCGGACAAGGCGGCGGTAGAGAAAAACAAGGAATTCCTTATGCTCAATCTGAATGAGGTGATGGTTCTGCCGTTTGAGACGGATCCGTTTGCCATTGGGCAATATGAGGAGATGTTTGATATGGGGTTTTCAGGCATTGCTCCATGATCAGCAAGCTGTGCTATTCGCTTGTCTTTTTCTTCATCAGCTGTCATCGGGCGTTTTCGTGGACATCCTTTTACTTTTGGCGTGTCGCCTTGTTTTATCCTTTGTTCATTCCTATTGTGGCGTTTGATCAAATTCTTGATTTGTTCCAATTCAAGCCCGTAATGCTCCGCTATTTCTCGATTCGTCTTTCCTTCTTCCTTCATTTGGAATACTTCCGGTTCTAGGTCCTTTATTTTTGTGTATTTTCTTGGCATAGCAAAATCCTCCTATGGTTTTTATTATACCATAGGAGGGTCTTTGGTCATTGTCTGTTTTTACTGGGGCAGTTCACTGGCAAGGGAGGATAAATACTATTTAGATCAAACCAACTATTCTTTTCAGAATTGCAGAAGCGTCCATAGCGTTGACATTTCCGTCACCGTTGAAATCTGCCATAAGCGGGTTCACGCCGCTTTCCAGACCAACAATGTCCTTGAGTATCGCGCTTGCGTCCATTGTGTTCAGAACGCCGTCGTTGGACATATCGCCCGGAAGGTCGCTGAATTCGCAGAGCATTACAATGTAATCGCCCTTTTCGGTGACGCCCGGAAGGAATACCTTGCCGTCTGCACCGAGTTTAGCGCAAGTCACGAATACCAGCTTGCCGTCAACGGACTTATAGAGGTTCGCAAACTTGCCTGCATGTTCAGATTTGAACGTGATTTCAAGACTAGTGGGAACACCTGTGTTGTTGATCCTGAACTGCATGCCCTCAATTCCACGCAGACCGTCATGTTTCTGGCTTGCGGTCCTGATGAAAGAGAGATCTGCCGCCGCTGGAGCGGTTATCTCCGCGCCGTCAACTACCCAGGTAAATACGCTGTCGATAACGAATGTGACCTTGCTGTCCGTGTCCGCTATTTTCTTGATTATCTCAACAGGAACGGTAGTGGTTCCGTTAAGCTGAATTGTAACCTTCGAACCGTCTGCGAGCTTTGCA
>HF989493.1:0-396 GCA_000432175.1 Eubacterium sp. CAG:786 | reverse complement strand
CCCCGCCGATAGTGGGATCGTCAGACTTGGTGGGAGTTGTGGGTCTGCTGCTTCCGCCGCCTGTTCCTCCGCTGCCGCCGCTTGAGGATCTCTTGGTGTAAGCGGCAGTTGCAGCTGCGCTGTCTGCCATACCGTCCTTCACGGCGATCGCCTTGATAGTAGTTGTCGCTGTGATAGTAAACGCGCCGTTATAGAGCGTGCTTGCGGTGGTAGGCTCTGTGCCATCGGTGGTGTAGTATATCGCTGCGCCCTCGGTTGCACAGGAGATTGTGATCTTCTGCGAAGATGTGAATGTTGTTCCGCTTGCAGGACTGAACACGGGAGTAGAAACAGGCTCTTTTTCGCCGATCGTCAGAGTGCCGTTTATGTAGCTGAATGTGTAGTTATCGCTGTCAG
>HF989492.1 GCA_000432175.1 Eubacterium sp. CAG:786 | reverse complement strand
CCGGATCCTGATCAGCCTGTAACACCTGATCAGCCAGATGATCCTGATGACCCTGACGATCCTATAACTGATGAAGAGCCTCCGTACGACCCGTCTGATGATCCTGATGACGCGGACGACGACAGTGCTGACCCTGAGGAAATCGAGTTCCTGCCGGACGATGTTCCGCTGGCAGAGGTGCCTGTTGACAATGAGCCTAACAACCCGATCAACGATGAGATCACTATTGGCGATTCTATAATCCCGATGGGTGAGAACCCGAATATGGGCGTTGAAGGTCCTGCAGGTGCGGGCATTGCCGCTATCGGCGCGGCTGCGGCACTTGCTATTGCGGCTAAGAAGCGCAAGAAGTAATAACAAATCCCCCTTCCGATATGTCGGAGGGGGATTTTCATATAATATAGCCGCCAGGAATGTTCCTGACGGCGTTTTATCACTTTTTCCAGGTGGCTGGTGTAAACAACAACAGCATCGGAAACAACTCCAGTCTGCCGGCAAGCATATCGAATATAAGAACGATTTTTGCCGGGTCTGAGAAGAAACTGAAGTTCGACGAGGGTCCCACCATTTCAAGACCTGGACCAACGTTGTTTATCGTGGTGGCAACCGCTGTGAATGAGGTTATCATGTCGTGATTATCGAATGATATGATGACCAGCGATATGATGAATATCATCAGATATGCGACCATAAACACGTTGACAGAGCGAACAGTTTCGTGGTCGATGGTGTGCGAATCCATCTTTATCTTCTTCACCTGATGCGGCTGTATCATGGTGTGGAGTTCCTTTGCCATGCCTTTGAACAGAATTATCACACGGGATATTTTTATTCCTCCGCAGGTGCTTCCCGCGCATGATCCGATGAACATCAATATAACAAGAAGCGTCCGTGAAAGCTCCGGCCACTGGTTGAAGTCCACGACAGAGAAGCCGGTGGTTGACATTATAGACGCAACTGTGAATGCAGAATTCCGGAGCGCTTCGCCTGCGCTTTTGAACGAACCAGCTACATTCAGGGTGATGAGCGCAGTCACTGATATGTACATTATCAGGAACGTCCTCAGTTCAAGGTTGAATGCGTCCTTTATCTTCCGCGTCATCAGCAGGAAATAGCAGTTGAAATTCACAGAAAACAGCAGCATGAATACAGTCACGACTATCTGGATATACGGTGAGAAGCTCCCCATGCTGGAATTGTAGAACCCAAATCCTCCGGTGCCTCCGGTCGCAAAGGCGGTGTTGATCGCTTCATACGGCGTCATTCCACCGCAGAGCAGAAGGATGAACTCTATGAGCGTCAGCACAAGATAGATGGAATACAGCAGCATTGCCGTGGTCTTGACGCGGGGGACCAGTTTGCTTACGGACGGCCCCGGGCTTTCCGCTTTCAAGATATGCATATTCTGACCGCCGGAAAGTGGAATGAACGCCATTATAAATACCAGCACGCCCATGCCGCCGACCCAGTGGGAAAAGCTTCTCCACATTCGCGAGGCGTATGATATGGCTTCAACATCGTTGAGGATACTTGCTCCGGTGGTGGTGAAGCCTGAAACGGATTCAAAAAGCGCGTCCACGTAATTCGGAATTTCACCGGAGAGGAAAAACGGCAGCGCGCCAAATGCACTGAGCACTATCCAGCTGAGCGAAACTATCACACAGCCTTCGCGGGCGTAAAGCTGGCGTTTCTGGGGCTTTTTCAGTATCAGCAGACTGCCTATCAGCAGGCATATGCTGATAGACAGCAGGTAACTCCACAGCGCGGATTCACCGAAAAAGAGAGCGGTTATTCCAGGCACGGCAAGGAACATTCCCTCAAATATCAGTATCCAGCCGAGGATAAAAGAAATCATTTTGTAGTTCATACTCGGCTCCTGTTATTTGAGAATATCAGTGATATCATGCAGCGCCAGACGTCTTGAAACGATTATTACTGCGTCGCCTATCTGAAGGCTGTCGTGTCCGCGGGGGATTATGACCTTCTTGTCGCGGAGTATGGCTGCAACCAGCACGTTTGGTTTCAGCGCAAGCGACATCAGCGGGACGTCCATGACCGGGGACTGCTCCTTTATGATGAATTCCGCAGCTTCAACCTTGCCCTTGATGACGTTATAGAGAGTTTCCATGTTGCTGCCGATGGAACTTCTCATTGCGCGTACGTAGCGCACGATGTAATCTGACGTGATGTTTTTTGGATAGATTATCGTGTCAAGATCAAGGTGATTTATCACGCCGCCGAAATCAATACGGTTTATCTTGGTTATCAGCTTGCAGCCGCCTACGCTCTTGGCAAACAGCGAAAGCAGGATATTCTCTTCGTCAAGGTTTGTCAGGGCAACGAACGCGCCGGTGTTTTCAAGTCCGGCTTCAAGAAGTATTTTCTGGTCGCTGGCGTCGCCGTTGATTATCGTTACGTCGTTGAGAAGTTCACACAGTTCCTCGCAGCGCTTGGGGTCCTTTTCGATAAGCTTTACGGACATTCCGGAGCGCGTCAGCTGTTCGCAGAGATAGTGACCTATCTCACCGCCTCCAACTATCATAACGTCCTTTATGGAGTTCGTTTTGTACTTTATGCGCTTGAAGAACTCCGCTGCCTTTCGCGTCGCGGCTACAATTGAGATAACGTCCTTTTCCTCAAACACGAAATCGCCGTTCGGGATATGCACTTCATCTCCGCGCTCGACTGTGCACACAAGTACGTCGCAGTGCAGCTTCGTCGCTATTTCCTTGGCGGCGCAGCCCACCAGCGGGCTTTCCTCCGGCAGACGGAATTTCAGCAGTTCCACACGACCACGGCCGAATGTGTCTATCTTTATCGCCGACGGGAAGCGCAGCACCCGCGCTATCTCGCTTGCCGCTGCCTGTTCCGGGTTGATGACCATTGCAAGTCCCAGTTCGTCTTTCAGGAACGGGGCTTCGGTGTAGTACTGCGGGCTTCTTACGCGCGCTATCGTCTGGCAGTTACCGGCTTTCTTCGCGATAAGGCAGCACAGCAGGTTCAGCTCGTCGGAGCCTGTTACTGCTATCAGCAGGTCGGCACGGCTTATTCCGGCTTCCTGCTGGGTTAGGTGCGTGGCGCCGTTGCCAACTACGCCCATTACATCGTACTGGCTGGATATATCGTTCACCTTGGACGCTATCAGGTCTATCACGGTGATATTATTGCCTTCTTCGTTAAGCTGCACTGCAAGCGCCTGTCCGACCTTGCCACAGCCGACAATGATTATATTCACTTAAAACTCCTTTTTATTATATCTGTTCTTATTTACAATAGGTAACCTCTAAAAACCTCCTTCACGGCAGATTTCTATGACTTATATCATCTGCGTCGTTGTCAAACCTTGAAATACATACAGTATTACTGCGGTTTGACGCCTAGCATCTGATATAAGTCATGTACGAAATCTGCTCGTGTCCCGGTTTTTAGAGGTTACCAATATATACTATACACCTTTTTGATGAAAAAGTCAATCCCGACAGTCCCGCGTCAGCCGCAAAACTGATGCGGGGCTTTTTCGTTTTGCAGTTTTTTGCAGTATTCCCGGGGGTATTATCTAATTGCGGGAAGGAAACGTAAAAAACGGAAATTCCCGCAGGAATTACAAAGGAGGAATGTGATTTGGGCGTAAAGGACTGGCTGCTGCGCACTGGCAGCCGTAATCCTGGGGTGAGCCTTACCGGCTACTATGCTGATATCCAGCGATGGCAGGATATCTACAGCGGTGGCGGCGACTGGCGCTACACCCGCAAGGGTGGAATTCAGGGAGGAACACGCCGTATGGCTTCCCTCGGGGCTGCAAAGGCGCTGTGCGGGGAACTGGCAAGGCTGTGCTTCACCGAGGGCACATCGATGTGCTATTCCGACAGCGACACCGGGAAGTTCGTCGAAAAGGTGCTGAAAGACAGCAGGTTTGCGGAGCGGTTTCCGGAGTTCCTTGAAAAGGCGTTCGCGCTTGGCGGCGGCGTCATCAGGGTGTACTACGACGGGAACGTCAGGGTGGATCTCGTTACGGCAGACTGCTTTGTTCCCACGGCGTGGAATTCACGCGAGATGACTGGCGGCGCGTTCGCTTCCAGGATAATGTCGGGTGGCAGAGGTTACGTGCTGGCTGAAACGCAGCAGCTGGACGGCGACGATCTCGTTATCGAGAACCGGCTTTACCGTGAGGACGGCGCGAAGGCAGACATGCAGGAGCTTCTTCCCGGGCTGGAAGAACGCAGCTGCATCGAGGGGATTGGTTCCCCGCTGTTCGTGTATTTCAGGGCAGGGACTGCGCGCCGCGCCGATACCGCTGGCGACTGTCCGCTGCTCGGGAGCTCGGTTTTCGCTGGCGCAGAGGATACCCTGAAAAGCATCGACACGATTTTCGACAGCCTTTCACGAGAATTCGTGCTGGGCAGGAAGCGCATAATCGTGCCGGCATATGCAGTACGCGGCGAATGGGACAGCGACGGTAACAAGAAGCACTACTTCGACGTTAACGACGAGGTGTTCCAGGCGATGTCCACATCGGACGCTGAGGAACTCAAGATCACCGACAACACCGGTGAACTCCGCGTACAGGAGCATGTGCAGGCACTGGGCGAACTTCTCGACCTGTTGTGCATGCAGGCTGGATTGTCCGAGGGTGCGCTTTCCTACAAGGATGGTACTATACGCACGGCCGCGGAAGTAGTCAGCAGGAACAGCCGCACATACCGCACCCAGGCGTATTACCGCAGGAGCATTGCAGACGCTCTCGGCAGAATGACCGAGAACATATGCAGGCTCGGCAAGCTTGCCGGGGAACTCCCCGACAACGCTTCAGAGAGCGCTTCGGTGGTATTCGCGGACGGCGCCGCAGAGGACGACGGAACAAGAACGGACCGCGCTGTCAAGCTTTACAGCGCAGGTCTGATATCAAGGGCAAGGGCGCTTTCGCAGATATATGGTATCTCGCTGGAGGACGCCCAGGCAATGGAAAGGACGGATCATGATGGATAACGAAGATATCACACAGGAGGAGATCGTGCAGGAAACAGCTGAAAATGCTGAGCCTGAGACTGATACACAGGAGGAACAGCTGAACGAGCTTCACGCTGAGATCACTGAGCTTAAAATCAGGCTGGCGCTGCTGGTCGGCGGTGCGTCTCCCGAGAAGCTTGACGAGGGCGTAAAGCTGGCAGCAGGAATTCTCGCTGCAGATGAAATTACGCCGGAGGAGGCTGCTGCAGAGGTGCTCAGCGAATACCCGCACATCAGGCTGGTCAAGCGCACGGTTCCCAGAATTTCTGCTGAGAGCGGTGGCAGGGGCGACGGTTTCGCGGCAATACGCAGTATTTTCGCGAGAAAGTGACTTCTTGACGCGATGTCCCGACGGAAGGCAACGGGCTTACCGTGATATTCAGCCGTTAAGGGACAGCATTCATTTAACTTCAGGCATTTGTTGCTATAACGCAGCAAATGCGGGTGGGCGGTGGGTTCACATATACATTCCGCGCCATCTGCGCTGCGGCACAAGCTA
>HF989491.1:36036-37453 GCA_000432175.1 Eubacterium sp. CAG:786 | reverse complement strand
CAGGATATTTGCGGCGTCGATGGCGCCCTCTGCGGCGCCGGTCCCCACAATGCTGTGAAGCTCGTCGATGAACAGGATTATGTTTCTGCAGCCGGCTGCTTCCTCGATAACGCTTTTCAGGCGCTCTTCGAAGTCTCCACGGTACTTCGCGCCGGCAAGCATCGCGGTCAGGTCCAGTGCGAAAATGCGTTTGCCGATAAGCCCCTGCGGGACATTCCCGGCAGCGACGCGCTGCGCAAAGCCCTCGACGACTGCAGTTTTGCCGACTCCCGCGTCGCCGATTAGGCAGGGATTGTTCTTGCAGCGACGGAGAAGCACGCGTATCAGCCGGTCGGTTTCCTTTTCGCGGCCTATTACCGGGTCGAGGGCGCCGTTTGCAGCCATTTCGGTGAGATCTCTGCCATATTTCGTCAGGGCAGGGAACTTTGCGCGGCGCTCCTTTTCGGTGGCAAGGTCGGGTTCTGTCCAGCGCTGGGCGCAGACTTCCCCTGCAAGCTTCACCTGGTTGACGCCCAGGTCTGACAACATGGTCTGGGCGCAGCAGTCGCGGTCGAGGACTATCGCCCGGAGAAGATGTTCAGGCCCTGCCTTGCGCTGGTTTTCACCAGAAGCGAACGACAGCGCGTTTTCCATCAGCCTGCGGCTGCGTGGGGTGAGGTCGTTGAGCGAGAGCCGCGTGGGTCTGCCTCTGCCGACGGTCTCCTCCAGACGGCGCAGTACTTCGTTCCTGCCGACGCCATATCTGCGCAGTACTGCTGCGGAACTGAAGCTGTCGTCCGAAACCAGCCCGTACAGAATATGCTCGCTGCCGACGTAGGTGTGTCCGTAGCCCATCGCCGCGCCGAGAGCAGCATTGAGCGCCTTTATTGCAGCGTCCGTAAATCCGCTGATCGAATTCATATCTGTGACCTCCTGTGCTTTTGTGATATTGATAGTATGCACGAAAGTCTGGCAAATATTTCAGCTGCAGGAAAATTTCTGTAACCTATCTGAGCGTTTTGCATATTATGTACTATGAAACGGAAGCTTCAAAGGGAAGCGGAACGTTTCTGAATGAATTTCAGGAGGACACGAATATGTCATGCTTCAACTTTGGCGGCGGCAACTGCTGCTGGATCATCATCCTCATTCTTATCCTGTTCTGCGGCTGCGGTAACGGCTACGGTAACGGCTGCGGCAACGGCTGCGACAATGGCTGCGGTGGTGGCTGCGGCAACAACGGCTGCGGCTGCTGATAAAGCTTCGCGGGCAATTATCAATTTTCTCGACAGACTGGCGGGCGCCCTCGGGCGCCCGTTTCTTTATAGAAGTTCTCTCCCGCCAAGCAGTTCCGTGTACCCTGTACGGAAGCCTATTTTCGCGTACCAGTCGTAAACTCCGGTATAGTGAATGAATATCTTCCCGCAGCCGCGTCTGT
>HF989491.1:32462-35983 GCA_000432175.1 Eubacterium sp. CAG:786 | reverse complement strand
ACCATCTTGAGCCCGATACCGCGCCTGCGGAATTCCGGAACGGTGCCCACACAGCCGACGCTTCCGATTTTGGAGCCGTCTGAAAATATGCATTCCACGTCGTCATCGACTATGCAGAACGACGCGATTTTCCCATCGACGGTGCCGCAGAACACGTCAACTCCGTCGAAGTACTGCACCCAGTCGGCTTCCACCGCGGACACGGCTTCATTCAGCCCGGCACCGCGGAAGAACCCGAAATCCGCTTCTGCTTCGGGAGCGGGGTGGAGCATTTCCGGCGTGCCGTACATCTCTGCAACGCGGTCGGTGAGGGAATACCCGCGCTTGTGGAAGAACCCCGCAGTGTTTTCCGGCACGCCGATGAACAGCTGCGAACCGGTTCCACCGAGTTCCACGCGGGAATGTCCCTGCGACCGGACATGTTCCTCCGCGCGTTTCAGCAGGGAAGCGCCCGCGCCCTTTCCGCGCATTTCCGGAAGCACGCACAGCAGCCGAATGGCGTTTCCGTCGATGAGCGCAAAGCCGCCGTCGCATTCAAGGACTTTTCCGTGTTCCAGCCCGGAAAGCCTGGTGAACTGCCGCTCGTCAAGCTTCATTTCAGGAAAGCACCGCAGAAATATTTCGTAGTTCGTCATAGACCCTCCAGAAAAAGGGTGGACAAGCGATCCACCCTTTTGGTTTACAGAATTTTTTTGAGGTACATTCCGGTGTAGCTGACCGGGTTATCTGCGACCTGCTCGGGGGTACCGCATGCGATGACGGTTCCACCGCCGCTGCCCCCCTCGGGACCCATGTCCACGATGTAGTCCGCAGTCTTTATCACGTCGAGATTGTGCTCGATGACAAGCACTGTGTTTCCGCCCTCGGCAAGCTTCTGGAGTATCTCTATCAGCTTGCGGACGTCAGCGGTATGCAGACCGGTTGTCGGCTCGTCGAGGATATAGATAGTCCTGCCGGTGGAGCGCTTGGACAGCTCCGAAGCCAGCTTTATGCGCTGCGCTTCACCACCGGAAAGCGTCGTGCTGCTCTGACCTATCTTGATGTAGCCCAGCCCGACTTCCTCAAGGGTTTTCAGCTTGTTGTATATCTTGGGGATATTCGCGAAGAATTCCACGCCCTCTGATACCGTCATGTCGAGCACTTCAAAGATATTTCTGCCCTTGTAGCGTACTTCAAGCGTTTCGCGGTTGTAGCGGTGTCCCTTGCAGACCTCGCAGGGTACGAACACGTCCGGCAGGAAGTGCATTTCAATCTTGATTATGCCGTCGCCCTCGCAGGCTTCGCAGCGGCCGCCCTTGATGTTGAACGAAAACCGTCCCGGTCCGTAGCCCTTTGCCTTTGCCTCGTTCGTCTGCGCGAATAACTCGCGGATATCGTTGAACACCCCGGTGTAGGTCGCGGGGTTGCTGCGCGGAGTTCTCCCTATAGGCGACTGGTCTATCATTATCACCTTGTCAAGATACTCGACGCCTTTCATGTCGGTGAATTTACCCGGACGCGTGCGGGCGCGGTTGAGCTTTCCCACCAGGTGCTTGTAGATTATCTCGTTCACCAGCGAGCTTTTTCCGCTGCCGGAAACGCCGGTCACGCAGGTGAACACGCCCAGCGGTATCTCAACGTCTATCCCGCGGAGATTGTTTTCGGCCGCGCCTATGACTTTGAGCCACTTTCCGGAGGGGGCGCGCCGTGTTTCAGGCACCGGTATCTTCAGCTTTCCGCTGAGGTACTGCCCGGTTATGG
The DNA here is from genome assembly GCA_000432175.1 of Eubacterium sp. CAG:786. Lineage (GTDB taxonomy): Bacteria > Bacillota > Clostridia > Oscillospirales > Ruminococcaceae > CAG-115. The sequence continues at coordinate 34,243 of HF989491.1, read as the reverse complement.
AGTTCTTGCATTTGAGCAGCCCCTTGACGTCGCCGCTGTAGATTACCTCGCCGCCGTGAATTCCTGCCCCCGGACCGATATCAACTATCCAGTCCGCAGCGCGCATGGTGTCCTCGTCGTGCTCGACGACTATCAGCGTGTTGCCGAGGTCGCGGAGTCTGCGCAGGGTAGCTATCAGCTTGTCGTTGTCGCGCTGGTGAAGTCCTATCGACGGCTCGTCGAGAATGTACAGCACGCCGGTGAGGGAGCTCCCTATCTGGGTCGCAAGGCGTATGCGCTGGCTCTCGCCGCCGGAAAGCGTCCCCGCAGACCGCGCCAGTGTGAGGTATTCAAGCCCCACGCTCTGCAGAAATCCGAGCCTGGACTTTACCTCCTTTAAAATCTGCTTTGCAATCATCGCTTCACGCGGGGTGAGTTCCAGGGAATTCACGAAATCCAGCGCTTCGCTGACGGACATGCGGCAGAATTCCATGATGTTCCTGCCGCCGACGGTGACTGACAGAGCCGCCTTGTTAAGGCGTTCTCCGTGGCATTCGGGGCATTCCACATCGCTCATGAACTCGTCTATCGTGTCGCGGGAATACTGGCTGTTGGTTTCGTTGTAGCGGCGCTCAAGGTTGGTGGCAATTCCCTCAAAGTCGGTGTAGAACTGTCCGCCACCCTGCTGACGCGGGCGTTTGATGAGTATTTTCTCGCCTCTGGTGCCGTACATTATTTCATCGACTGCCGCCGGCGGAAGTTCACTGACGGGCTGGTCAACTGAAAATCCGTGCTTTTCAGCGAGGGCGTCGATATACATTGCGGCGATCGTTCCCTCTGCGTAGTTCCAGCCGGAAGCCCTTATCGCGCCGTCGCGGATAGAAAGCCCCGCATTCGGCATGATGAGGTCGGGGTCAACGCGGCGGTAGCTTCCCAGACCGGTGCACTTGGGGCACGCGCCGTACGGGTTGTTGAACGAAAACATTCTCGGCACGAGTTCCTCGATGGAAACACCGTGCTCCGGGCATGCGTAGCTCTGTGAAAAATGCAGCTCCTCTCCGTCGATGACGTCGATGTAAACAAGTCCTCCGGTGAGATTTCCTGCGGTTTCGATACTCTCGGTGAGCCTGGATTTTATGCCGTCCTTCATGACAAGACGGTCTACCACTATCTCAATGGAATGCTTCTTGTTCTTTTCAAGCGTTATCTTTTCGGTGAGGTCGTACGCTATCCCGTCCACTCTCACGCGGGAATAACCGGATCTGCGCGCTGCTTCGAACTCTTTCTGGTGCTCACCCTTGCGGCCTCTCACCACGGGAGCCAGCACCTGGAATTTCGTGCGCTCCGGCAGCTCCATGACCTTATCGACTATCTCGTCGATGGTCTGCTGCTTTATCTCACGGCCGCAGACAGGGCAGTGCGGAATGCCTATCCGCGCGTACATAAGCCGCAGGTAGTCGTATATTTCCGTAACCGTGCCCACAGTGGAGCGCGGGTTCTTGGAGGTGGTTTTCTGGTCTATCGATATCGCCGGGGAAAGTCCCTCGATGCTGTCCACGTCGGGCTTTTCCATCTGCCCGAGGAACATTCTCGCATAGGAGGAAAGGCTCTCCATATAGCGGCGCTGTCCGTCCGCGAATATCGTATCGAAAGCCAGCGAGCTTTTTCCGCTGCCGGAAAGCCCGGTCATTACCACAAGGCTGTCCCTCGGGAGGGTAACGTCTATATTTTTAAGGTTGTGCTCCCGGGCGCCGCGTATGATTATCTTGTCGTTTGCCAATTTCTTTTGTTCCTTTCCGGGG
>HF989491.1:21516-32405 GCA_000432175.1 Eubacterium sp. CAG:786 | reverse complement strand
CGCAGGAATGCCGCATGCTCGAAATCCAGCATCTTTGCCGCCTTTTTCATCTCTGCGGTGTAGCGCGCGATGAGCGCCTCGCGCTCGCGTTTCGTCATCTGCTTTACGGACTTGCTGTGCTTTGAGGTGCCGTCGGATTTCTTTGTTATTTCCAGCACGTCGCGGATATCCTTGATTATCGTTTTCGGTGTTATTCCGTGGTCGGCGTTGTATTTCTGCTGTATCTCGCGGCGGCGCTGGGTCTCGGTTATCGCACGTTCCATGGATTCCGTCACGCTGTCGGCGTACATTATTACCACGCCCTCGGCGTTGCGGGCGGCTCTGCCTATCGTCTGTACCAACGACGTTTCGCTTCGCAGGAAGCCTTCCTTGTCCGCGTCGAGTATCGCAACGAGCGACACCTCCGGAATATCCAGACCCTCTCGCAGCAGGTTTATTCCCACAAGGACGTCAAATTCGCCGGCGCGCAGGTCGCGGATAAGTTCCATTCGTTCGATGGTGTCAACGTCGTGGTGCATGTAGCGCACCTTTATCTCCATTTTTTCAAGGTATGCGGTGAGGTCCTCTGCCATCTTCTTGGTGAGGGTAGTCACGAGCACGCGCTGGTGCTTTGCGGTGCGGGTATTTATCTCAGAGATAAGGTCCTCTATCTGACCGAGGGTGGGCTTTACTATCACCTCCGGGTCGAGAAGCCCCGTGGGTCTGATGACCTGCTCCACTATCTGCGTGGAATGCTCCTTTTCGAAGTCGCCGGGGGTAGCGGAAACGAACACAGCCTGCCCTATCTTTGAATAGAACTCGTCGAAGTTCATCGGACGGTTGTCGTAAGCCGACGGAAGCCGGAAGCCGTAATCCACCAGGTTCTTTTTGCGTGCGAAGTCGCCTCCGTACATTCCGCGCACCTGCGGGAGCGTAACGTGGCTCTCGTCCACAAACAGCAGAAAGTCCTCGGGGAAGTGGTCGAGCAGCGTTATAGGCGTGGAACCAGGCGCTCTGCCCGCAAGAATGCGCGAGTAGTTCTCAACGCCCTTGCAGGTGCCTATTTCGCTCAGCATTTCCATGTCGTAGCGTGTGCGCTGTTCGATGCGCTGCGCTTCTATCAGCTTGTTGTGCTCGGTGAAGTACTGCACGCGCTGTTCCATTTCCTCGGCTATCTCGTGGAGGGCGTCGTGCAGGCGCGCCTGTCCCACGATGTAGTGCGAAGCCGGGAATATCACGACATGCAGCAGCGTTGCGCTGACGTCGCCGGTGAGCGCGTTGAATTCGCTGATGCGGTCTATTTCGTCGCCGAAGAATTCCACGCGTATCGCCATTTCGTTGGTTCCACCCGCGGGGAATATCTCCAGCGTGTCGCCCTTTGCGCGGAACTTGTTTCGTGTGAACGCCATCTCGTTGCGCTCGTACTGTATCTCCACAAGGCGCCTGATGACATCCTCGCGGCTTATCTCCTGCCCCTGACGCAGCGACAGCGTGTTGCTGCGGTAATCCTCCGGGCTGCCCAGCGAGTAGATGCATGAAACGGAAGCCACGATTATGACGTCCCTGCGCTCTGCGAGAGCCATTGTGGCTGAGTGGCGCAGACGGTCTATCTCGTCGTTTATCGCGCTGTCCTTTTCGATGTATGCGTCGGTGGAGGGAATGTACGCCTCCGGCTGGTAGTAATCGTAGTAGGACACGAAGTATTCCACCGCGTTGTTCGGGAAGAATTCACGGAACTCGGAGCACAGCTGCGCCGCGAGGGTCTTGTTGTGCGCGAGCACGAGGGTGGGACGGTTGCAGTTTGCGATTATGTTCGCCATCGTGAATGTTTTTCCGGAACCGGTGACGCCGAGCAGCGTCTGTTCCTTGTCGCCGCGGAGAATGCCTTCTGTCAGCGTCTTTATCGCCTGGGGCTGGTCGCCGGTGGGGGAGTAATTTGAATGAAGTTCAAAATGATCCATTGTTATACCTTTGCGTTACCATAAGTCCGGGGCTACTCCTGCGGCGCGCATGGAATAGGTGCCCTCTGTATTTACGATTATATGGTCCATAAGGCTGATGCCTATGTTTTTCAGCGAGAGCGAAACGCGCCTTGTCGCCGCAACGTCAGAAGCGGAGGGCAGCAGCACTCCACCCGGGTGACTGTGCGCCAGGACTATGTTGCAGCACTGGGTCTTTATGGCGTGTGTGACTATCGCGCGCTGGTCAAATCCGTCCGAATTCCTCGAAACCGGGATATCTCCGATGAGGTTCATGGTCTGGTCGAGGAATATCGCGCGGGACTGCTCCGTTATGGTCTCTTTCAGCAGCTTGTAGCAGTAATCCCGCATGCTGTCGGACGTGGAAAGCTTTATGCCGGAAAGATCCTCTTTTGCGTACCTGCGCGCCAGGTCCTTCACGAAGCTAATCAGCGCCGCGGTGGTGCTGCCCACGTCGGGCTCGGTGACAAGCTCGTTGTATCCGGCGTTGAGCACCCCAGAGAGCGAACCGTATTTGTCTATCAGCTGGCGGCTGATGTCGCTGGTGTTGCGCCTGGAATATGCGGTGTACAGGAATATTTCGAGTATTTCGTACTCGTCGAACGTGCTTATACCGTGTTCCAGGTATTTTTTCAGCATGCGCTGCCGGTGACCGGCATGCGGATTCTTTTCATCAGCCATTGTGCAGCCCTCTTTCACATTTCTGGACTATCATGAACAAGTCTGTATACATTATAACGCATAGCGAGGCTTTTGTCAAGAGTTTTAAGGAAAGCCAGCGCCGTATAATTTTTGTTGTGCTGCCGCGCTGCGAGCCGTAAATGTGCGGTCCTGCCGTATATCGCGCTTGACAAACCAGGCGCTGTAGTGTATAATTCAATGTGCCGGCAATAATTTTTAAAAAAATTTTCAATAACCTCTTGAAAACCTACTAAACCTATGGTATAATTAGAATATGTCATGGAGCCGGACAATGCTTCCGGCGTTAGTTTGAAGGGGGCAGCTCAATTGAAAATTTCTACAAAAGGACGTTACGCACTCAGAATGATGCTTGACCTGGCGATACATCGTTCCGACGGTTATATTGCGCTGAAAGACATCGCAGAACGTCAGGATATATCCAAAAAGTACCTGGAGCAGATCGTTCCGCTGCTCAACAAGGCGGATCTGCTGCGCACCAACCGCGGCTATCAGGGCGGGTATGCGCTCTCAAAGAACCCTGACCAGTACACCGTGGGCGAGATACTCCGCGTCACCGAGGGCTGTCTGTGCCCTGTCAGCTGTCTGCAGTATTCAGTCAACGAGTGCCCGCGTGCAGCCGAGTGCATGACCCTGCCTGTGTGGGAAGGTCTCTACAAGGCGATAAACAACTATCTCGACAGCGTTACCCTGCAGGATATGATAGATATGTCCGCTGCCGGCGGCGATTATTCAATTTGATGCAGGGACTGCCACGCAGTCAATGGAGGAAGAAAATGACAAAGGATATCCAGAAGCGAATTCTTGAACTCAAAAAGGAGAAGGACGTCTGTATTTTAGCGCACTGCTATCAGACCCACGACATACTCGAGGTCGCTGATTTCGTCGGCGATTCATTCGGGCTTGCGCAGAAAGCCGCTAAGGCGCCGAATTCCACGGTGATGATGTGCGGAGTGCGTTTCATGGCTGAAACGGTGAAGATACTTTCCCCGGAAAAGCGCGTGCTTATTCCCCGCGAAGAAGCAGGCTGCCCTATGGCGGAGCAGCTTGACGTTGAAATGCTCACACAGTTGAAGCAGCGTTATCCCGACCACAAGGTAGTCGCTTACATAAACACCACCGCAGCGCTGAAGACACTGTCGGACGTGTGCGTTACTTCCTCATCGGCTGTGAAGATAATCCGCAGAATGGACGCTGACAAGATACTCTTTATTCCTGACTGCAACCTCGGCGATTACGTCAGGAAGCAGATACCCGAAAAGGAGATACAGCTGGTTCACGGCGGCTGTCCCACTCATGCGAAGCTGACAGCGGCTGAAGTCCATGCGGCAAAGGCTCTCCACCCGAATGCGTTGTTGCTGGTTCACCCTGAGTGCCGTCCGGAGATAGTGGAGCTTGCTGATTTTGTCGGCAGCACCACCGAGATAATGTCCTATGCAGCCAACAGCGACGCAAAGGAATTCATCATCGGCACTGAGAACAGCATTGTACAGCACCTTGGCATCGACCACCCGGAGAAGCTGTTCTTCCCGCTTTCCAAGGACTGCGTGTGCCATAACATGAAGGTCACGACCATCGCTGACGTCCTCCACACTCTTGAGGGCAGCGACGGCTTTGAGATCAACATCGAAGAGCAGGAGCGCCTTGCGGCTAAGCGCTGCATCGACGAAATGCTGAGGCTCGGAGAATGACGGAGAACAAGCCCACCGCGCTCATCGCGATGAGCGGGGGCGTGGACAGCTCCGTTGCGGCTGCGCTCATGGTGCAGCGCGGGTACGACTGTATCGGCGTGACGATGAAGCTGCGCAGCAACGACGACTGCGCCTGCACCGAGAAATCCTGCTGCACCGCTTCCGACGCTGAGGACGCGCGCAGCGTTGCGTATTCCATGGGCATGAAGTTCTATGTGTTCAACTTCACGCAGGAATTCGAGCAGGAGGTCATCGGCAGGTTCATCAGCGCGTATGAGCACGGGCTTACGCCAAATCCCTGCATCGACTGCAACCGCTATATGAAGTTCGAACTTCTTTACAAACGGGGCAGGGCGCTGGGCTGCGAGTTCATAGTTACGGGGCATTATGCACGCACCGGGTTCCTGCCGGAATACGGCAGATGGGTGCTAAAAAAGGCAAAGAATGCCGCTAAGGACCAGAGCTACGTGCTTTATTCGATGTCGCAGGAGCAGCTTGCGCACACGATTTTCCCGCTTGGGGAATTCGCGAGCAAGGACGAGGTGAGGGCGCTTGCCGACAAACTCGGTCTGCTGAATGCGCACAAGCACGACAGCCAGGATATCTGCTTCATTCCCGACGGGGACTACGCGGAGTTCATCAGAATGCGCACCGGCAGGAACTTTCCGCACGGGGATTTCCTTGACGTTAACGGCAACGTTATCGGGGAGCATTCCGGGGCGATAAAATACACGATAGGGCAGCGCAAGGGGCTTGGCGTTGGTTTCGGGGAGCGCATGTACGTCTGCGCAAAGGACATGGAGCGCAATACCGTGACGCTTTCACGCGAGGAAGGGCTGTATTCCAGCCGCCTTACAGCCGTGGATTTCAACTGGATACTCTGGGAAACGCCCCCGCGCGAGCCGGTGAAGCTTACTGCGCGCACCCGCTACAACGGCAGGGAAGCTTCCGCGCAGGTCTGGTCGGAGGAAAACGGCACAGTCCATGTGGAATTTGACCAGCCCCAGAGGGCAGTGACCGCGGGGCAGGCAGTCGTGCTGTACTATGGTGACATAGTGGCAGGCGGCGGCACGATAATCACCGCTGAATAAAGACATGACCGTCCGGGTTTCCGGGCGGTTTTTTTGCACAATGAGTTGCATTTGGTTAATTCTGCACAAACGGGAAGATGTACATTTGTTGATTATGCCTTGTTATGCTAAATAAACATACTGATATATCAGTTACGCAATACCAAAGTGGTAACTTCTGTGATACAATTGTAGTAATGCTGAACAAAAGTTATTTCATACAGTGGAAAAAAATCTGTCGTAATAACAAACTAACAAACAAATTCCGGCATATATACCGGTGATTTCCGCATAACAGCTAAGGAGGTACATCATGCAAAGCACCATTCAGCTTGCAGAGGTCGATGAGATAATCGACCGCATCGGCTGCGAGGAAAAGAACATCATTTCGATACTGCAGGGAGTACAGGAGCATTACCGCTACCTGCCCGCAGAGGTGTTCCCGCATATCGCAAAGCGCCTGGGCGTGGGCGAAGCGCGGCTTTTCAGCGTGGCAACGTTCTATGAGAATTTCTCGCTGGAGCCGAAAGGAAAATTCGTTATCAAGGTCTGCGACGGAACTGCCTGTCATGTGCGTCAGTCGCCACCTATCCTGGCAAGACTGCGCGAGGAACTGGGGCTTTCCGAGAGTAAAAAGACCACCGACGACCTGATGTTCACGGTGGAGACCGTATCCTGCCTTGGCGCCTGCGGGCTTGCGCCGGTCCTTACAGTCAACGACCATGTGCACGCAGAGATGACCCCGGACAAGGCTTCTGAAATTCTCAAACAGCTGAAGGAGGGAACCGCAGAATGTTAAAGGACAGACAGGACTTAAAAAAGCTGCGCGACGATTGCGTGAAGTCATACAACGCCTACACCCGTAAAATTCTGGTCTGTGCCGGCACAGGCTGTGTTTCCAGCGGCTCGCTGAATATCTACGCGAAGCTGCGCGAACTCATCGAAGCAAAGGGTATCCATTGTGCGGTAGAGCTTGAAGAAGAGCCGGAAAGCAGCGGAGTTGCTTTAAAGAAGAGCGGCTGCCACGGTTTCTGCGAGCGCGGACCTCTGGTGCGCATCGAGCCGGAGGGCTGGCTGTACACTAAAGTCAGGGTGGACGACTGTGAAGAAATAGTTGAAAAAACCATCGTTAACGGCGAGCACATCGAGCGCCTTGCATTCCAGAAGAATGGCGAGATTTTCAAGACCCAGGAGGAGATCCCGTTCTATAAGAAGCAGACCCGCGTGGTGCTGGAGCACTGCGGTCATATTGATTCGCTGTCGATAAGGGAGTATCTTTCCCAGGGGGGATATTCCGCTTTTGAGAAAGCGCTTTTTGACATGACTCCCGATGAGGTCATTGAAGAAGTCAGCGACTCCGGGCTGAGAGGGCGCGGTGGCGGCGGCTTCCCTGCAGGAAAAAAGTGGGCGCAGGTGAAGCGCCAGAACGCCCCGCAGAAATACGTTGTCTGTAACGGCGACGAGGGCGACCCGGGTGCGTTCATGGACAGAAGCATCATGGAGGGCGACCCTCACAGAATGCTCGAGGGAATGATGATCGCGGGCGCTGCGTGCGGCGCGACCGAGGGCTACATATATGTCCGTGCGGAGTATCCGCTTGCCGTTGAGCGCCTGAAAACCGCTATCGCGCAGGCAAAGGAGATAGGTCTGCTGGGTAAGAATATCCTGAACAGCGGATTTGATTTCGACCTGCACATAAACCGCGGCGCCGGTGCGTTCGTCTGTGGCGAGGGCAGCGCGCTGACGGCTTCCATCGAGGGCAAGCGCGGAATGCCCAGGGTAAAGCCTCCGCGCACGGTGGAGCACGGCCTTTTCGACAGCCCCACAGCGCTGAATAACGTTGAAACCTACGCGAACGTTCCGTCGATAATCTCCCGCGGTGCCGAGTGGTTCAAGGGCATCGGCGTTGAGAGATCCCCGGGAACCAAGGCGTTTGCAATCACGGGCGACATTGAAAACACCGGTCTTATCGAAGTCCCGATGGGAACCACGCTGCGCGAGGTAATTTACGACGTCGGCGGTGGTATTCGCGGCGGCGGTAAGTTCAAAGCGGTACAGATAGGCGGTCCCTCTGGCGGAACTCTCACCGAAAAGGACCTTGACCTCCCGCTTGATTTCGACTCCGTAAAGAAAGCGGGCGCGATGATAGGCTCCGGCGGCCTTGTTGTCATGAACGACAAGACCTGCATGGTCGAGGTCGCAAGGTTCTTCATGAACTTCACCCAGAACGAGTCCTGCGGAAAGTGCGTTCCCTGCCGCGAGGGCACCCGCAGAATGCTCGAGATACTTGAACGCATCGTAGCCGGAAACGGCGAACCCGGCGACATCGACCTGCTGCTGGAGCTGGCAGAAACCATCTCTGCAACGGCGCTGTGCGGTCTGGGTAAGTCCGCGGCTTCACCTGTTGTCAGCACGATAAAGAATTTCCGCGACGAGTACGAGGCGCACATCAGCGAAAAGCGCTGTCCCGCGGGAGTATGCCAGAAGCTGAAGCGCATAGAGATACAGCCCGATAAGTGCAAGGGCTGCTCAAAGTGCTCCAGGGGCTGCCCGGTCGGCGCTATAAGCGGCGTGATAAAATCGCCGTTTGTCATCGACCAGAGCAAGTGTATCAAGTGCGGCGCGTGCGTGACTACATGCCCGTTCCATGCAATAGAGGTGAAGTGATATGGACAAGAACAGATATATGACCATCGACGGCATTCCCGTTGAAATAAACGGCGAGAAAAATCTTCTTGCCCTCATTCGCAAGGTCGGTATAAAGATGCCTACTTTCTGCTATCATTCTGAGCTTTCGACATACGGCGCCTGTCGTATGTGTATGGTAGAGGACCAGTGGGGAACGCTGCATGCTTCCTGCTCAACTCCTCCCAAGCCAGGCATGGAAATACGCACCAACACCGAGCGCCTGCGCAAATACCGCAAGGTGATACTGGAACTCCTTCTGGCGAACCACTGCCGCGACTGCACCACCTGCGACAACAACGAGAAGTGCAAGCTGCAGGACATTGCAAGGCGTTTCCACATTGAGGGCGTGCGCTTCCCGAACGCCGCGCCGAACCCCGATATAGACGACAGCTCCCCATGTATCACTATCGACCATCACAAGTGCATTCTCTGCGGCGACTGCGTGCGCACCTGCAACGAGATACAGCAGGTCGGCGCCATCGACTTTATGAACCGCGGCTCCAGAATGCGCGTGGGAACTGCATTCAACAGACCCATCGGTGAAACTGACTGCGTTGGCTGCGGACAGTGTTCCGCTGTATGTCCCACCGGCGCTATCGTTGTCAGGAACAACGTCAGCGAGGTCTGGAAGCAGCTTTCCGACAAGGATACGTTCGTTACCATTCAGATAGCGCCTGCAGTCCGCGTGGCTATCGGCAGGGAACTCGGGCTGAAGGACGGCGCGAACTCCATGGGAGTTGTGGTTGCCGCTCTCCGCAGAATGGGATTTGACCAGATATACGATACTTCCACAGCTGCAGACCTCACGGTTATTGAGGAGTCCGCGGAGCTTATCGAGCATATCACAGCAGGGAATGAAATTCCGCTGTTTTCTTCCTGCTGCCCTGCGTGGGTGCGTTACTGCGAAACAAAGCACCCCGAGCTTATGGAGCATGTTTCAAGCTGTAAGTCCCCGATGCAGATGTTTGCAGCAGTTATCCGCGAGCAGTTCAGGGAAGAGCCGAAGAAGCACGTTCACATCGCGCTCATGCCGTGCACGGCAAAGAAGCGTGAAGCGCTCCGGGAGGAATTCCGTTCCAAGGACGGCACCCAGATGGTGGATTACGTCCTCACCACGCAGGAATTCGTGCAGATGGTCAAGGAATCCGGCATTCTCATTTCCGATATCGACCCCGAAGCAGTTGACATGCCGTTCGGTACTATGGCAGGCGCCGGAGTTATATTCGGAACCACCGGCGGCGTTACCGAGGCAGTGCTGCGCCACATTTCCGACAACAAGCGCGGCAACGGTATCGAGTATCAGAGCGTACGCGGCCTGAAAGGCGTCAAGGAGGTTGACATTCCGTTTGGCGAAAAGACGCTGCATATCGGTGTCGTCAGCGGACTTGGCAACGCAGAGAAGCTCATCGAGCGCGTCAAGGCAGGCGACCACTTCGATTTCATCGAAGTCATGGCATGTCCGGGAGGCTGTATAAACGGCGCCGGACAGCCGTTCGTGCACGAGGCAGAGAAGCAGGCGCGTTCGCATGGCCTGTACAATGCCGACAGGATGTGCAGTATAAAGTCCAGTGAGGAAAACCCGCTCATGACAAGCCTTTACAACGGGCTGCTCAAGGGTAAGGTTCATGAATTGCTGCATGTTGAATACAAAAAGTAAATAGCCGATGCCCCCGAAAATTTTCCGGGGGCATTTTCTGTATTTAGTGCATTTTTCTGCAGATACTATTCCATCGAAAATCATTTTGGGGGAATATTATGATAACAGATGGAGCAATGTATATTTCGGTGCTGATATTCACCGCTGCGGTAATCGTGTGTCTGCCTAAGTTCATTAGGGGCAGGGGAGCGGAAAAGTTCTTCAGCTTTGCGCCACCGGTGGTGCTTATCTATCTTGGGCTGATGGCGCTGTGCACATTGGGTCTGTGGGACCTTCCGGCTACTGCGGGGGCTTATTCCAGCCTGAAAAACCCGCTTCTTTACGCCATGCTGTTCATTATGCTGCTGCGTTGCGACCTGCGCAAGATACTGCGGTTAGGACCTAAGATGCTGATTGGCTTTTTCGCGGCTGCGGTTTCGGTGGGGCTGGGGTTCGTGATTTCTTTCGCGGTCATGCGCGGAATTCTCGGCGTGGAAGCCTGGAAGCCGCTCGGCGCTCTCTGCGGCAGCTGGATGGGCGGCGGAGGGAACATGCTTGCGGTGCAGGCGGCTCTGAATATCGACGAGAGCATGATGGCGTACGCGCTGGTCATGGACTCCATATGCGGCACGCTGTATGTGATGTTCCTGCTGTGGGCTGTCGGTTTTCCGCAGAAATTCAACCGCTGGACCCGCGCTGACACCCGCGCGCTTGACAGCGTGGGCGCGGCTCTGGAGCAGGAAGCCTGCGCAGACTCGCGGAAACTCGCCTGGCAGAACATCATTCTCCTGCTTGGAATGGGACTTCTGGCTTCTGCGCTGTGCATGCAGCTTGGAAGCGTAATCGGCGGCGCTCTGACTTTCTTCGATAAGGTGACCTGGACTGTGCTTCTTATAACGGCGCTGGGGATAATCCTGGCAATGACGCCGCTGGGCAGAATAAAAGGCACGGAGGAGATTTCCAACGTGCTGCTGTATATCGTTATCGCGCTGATAGCTTCCCGGGCAGACCTTCGCGCCATGGGAAATGCGCCCGCATGGCTGCTTGCGGGGTTCATCATTCTTGCGGTGCACGTGGTTATAATGGTGATAATGGCGAAGCTGTTCAGGCTGGATATATTCACGTGCGCGGTGGCTTCCCTCGCGAA
>HF989491.1:10880-21506 GCA_000432175.1 Eubacterium sp. CAG:786 | reverse complement strand
CCCGCGCGACTACCGGCGGGCCTGCCACGCCGCCGGTGCTCGCGGGGGCTTACAGCAGCGCGCTTGTCCCTGTGGGAGTTATCATGGCGCTGCTTGGTTACATCGTTGGCACCGGTGGGGGACTTCTGGTGGCGCAGCTGATGAGCATGCTTGCCTAGGGAAACGCTGATTAAAGCGCAGCGTATCAAATTCAGCCGCGTGAGTATGCTCGTTTGAGCGAGGCGAATTTGATTTAATCAGCGTTTCCCTAGGCAAAAGCTGAACAAAGTAATGCCGGATTGCTTTATTCAGCGTGTCACTGAAATGCCTGCGGAGCATGGCTCCTGATACAACAAAGGTATTTGACATAGCTGCGTAACGGGTTTATAATATGTGTATAAACACAAATACCGCATTTCAGGAGGCATCAATATGATTAAACAGACAGCAGGCCATGACGCTCTCGGGGAATTTGCCCCGGAATTCGCACACCTTAACGACGATATCCTTTTCGGCGAAGTTTGGTCGAGAGAGGACAAGCTTCCGCTGAAACTGCGCTCTATCGTTACTGTGTCGGCGCTTATTGGCAAGGGAATTACCGACAGTTCTCTCACTTATCACCTGAGTGAAGCGCGTAAGAATGGCGTTACCCGCACTGAAATGGCAGAAATACTCACACACATTGCGTTCTATGCAGGCTGGCCGAATGCCTGGGCTGCATTCCGTCAGGCAAAGGAGGTCTACGCAGACGACATCAACGAGAGCCACGGTGGATTTTTCGGTCAGGGCGAGCCGAACACAGCGTTTGCAAAGTACTTCACCGGCAACTCCTATCTGAAGCCGCTTACTGACCCGAAGCAGACCGTATTCATCGCGAATGTGACATTCGAACCCGGCTGCCGTAACAACTGGCACACTCACCGCGCTGATAAGGGTGGCGGACAGATACTGGTATGCGTTGACGGCAACGGCTGGTACCAGGAATGGGGCAAGCCTGCGCAGGAACTCCACCCGGGCGATGTTGTGACTATTCCCGCGGGAGTCAAGCACTGGCACGGCGCAGCTGCGGACAGCTGGTTCTCGCACCTTGCTGTTGAGGTCCCGGGTGAAAACACCTCGAACGAGTGGCAGGAACCTGTCAGCGACGAGCAGTACTTTAGTTTAATTCGGAATTCATAATTCGTAATTCGGAATTAATGTGTCGGCTTCGCCGATGATTTAAGGCAACACCGCACAAAGACCATTTATTGGATTTTGCACGTGTCTTGCTTGCATCTTTTCCGTCATCTTGCACAATTCGTCCTAGCAAGGCGACAGCCTTGCGTCGTCCTCATTGTACAATCTGACGAAAAATCTGACTGCGCAATACACGCACAATCTTTGTGCGGTATTGCCTTAAAAATAAAGGGGCTGTAGATTTTTACAGCCCTTTTACTATTATAATAAATCACGCGAAGCGTGATACCGCAATTCCGAATTCCGCATTCATAATTCCGAATTAACCTTCTACTCTCCCCAGCCCGGAAGCCTGCGCCAGTGGTCGGGAGTGCTTACCATCGCGGGTTCGTGGTCGTTCCTGAAAAAAAGAGTATAGGAGGCGCGGGAATTATCCCTGCCGAAAAATGCGATGATGCCACCGATGAGATTATTCTCGCCTTTGAGCGCGGCAACGTTGTAGAAACAAGTGCGCCACTTTTCGTGCATTCCGTATATGCAGTAGAGCGTCAGCGTCGTGCCTGTATGCGTGTAGCTGATTATCTCGTTATCGTAGAACTGGAAATCCCTTTGCATTTTTCGCCTCCCTTATAGTACTAAATAAATTATAACAAAGGCGGTTGTTAAAGTCAATAAACTCTTCCTAATTGTCGCATTTCGGTTCCTGATTGTTGATTTTGAATGCCGCGCAAAAAAAATCCGCGTTCAGAAATCATTCTGACGCGGGATCATTCAGCCCATATTTGGCGGTGTTTTTTCAAACGCCTTTCCGGATTTGATGAAACCCAGCACGGCCCTGAACTGTTGTGACAGCATTGTGGAAACCTCTTCCTCGTCATAGCGGCACACCTTTGACGCTATGAGCACACCCATGCTGAACGTATAAAGCCACAGGCTCCGGAACAACATCATGGCTTCCTGCTTGTTGAGACCGTAGTCGCGCATGATGAAGTCGATGCATTTCTGGCTGGTTTCGCCAAGCTTTGTGAATATGTTCTCGAAACTTACGCTCTGCTCGTTTTCGGTCATGTACAAAAGCTGGAACAGCTTCGGCTGCTCCGTTGCAAACAGTATCATCTGCATGCCAACGCCCTTGAATGCGGGCGCTTCTGAATCCGTAGGGTTGCTCGCATATTCTTCGAACTTGTGCATTGCGGCTATCTTGACTTCTTCGATCAGCTCGTTCATGTTCTTGAAAGCGGTGAAAACCGGTCGCGTGGAAGTCCCCAGTGCGGTGCCGAGATTTCTGGCATTAAGGGCGCCTATACCTTTCTCGGAAACCAGTTCCAGTGCTATCTGCACGATCTCTTCTCGTGTGTATTTTGCTTTTGGCGGCATTAACTCTTCCCCCTTGGTTGCCCAATGTTGTGCAACGTTTGTTACATTATACCATATTAATTGGGTATTGTCAATAGCTGACGAAAAAAATGTGCATTTTTCCTTTTATCTGCACAGCATGTTTCAGAACGTGAGAATGTGGCATAACCGAGCCATTTGTAAAGATTATTTGCACCACTGAATCTCACCGGAATATGAAGATTTGGTGATATATGTGACAATTTAAGGAAAATTAGCACTCTCCCCTTGACAGTGCTAAAAACTTGTGCTATAATATAACCAGAACGAAAGGAAAGGATCACGGGACAGGGTCCCGGGGATCACAGACCGAGTTCATAAAATATATAGCGCAGCCCCAAGAACTGCGAAAGGAGTAATGACTTATGTTAGCAACCTACAGAAACAATATATTTGACGACCTCTTCAATGCACCGTTCTTCACCAGAAACGAAGCGAACATGATGAAAACAGACATCAAGGAGCACGACGGCGGCTATGAGCTGACAGTCGATCTCCCTGGCGTCAAGAAAGAGGATATAAAGGCAGAGCTGAATGACGGCTACCTGACCATCAGCGCAGAGAACAACACAAACAAGGACGAGAAGGACGAGAACGGCAAGTACCTCTGCCGCGAGCGTTATTCCGGTTCCTACAGCAGAAGCTTCTATGTAGGCGACGCGATCACCGAAGAGGACATCAAGGCTAAGTTCGAAAACGGTACCCTGAAGCTTGATATCCCCAAGAAGGAAGCGCTCCCTGAGAAGCAGAACAAGTACATTGCCATCGGCTGATGAATGGCGCATTCACCACACCGCATGAATAATATCCCCCGGCGATCCGCACTGGACTGCCGGGGGATTTTTTTAGAGGTGACCTTATATTTTATTTCTGACAGGCGTATTTGCCGGCGCAAAGCCTTTTGTTTGCATTGTCAATGCGCTCTGCAGAGGGCGGGTTGGTGTCCTCAAGGGTGTACTTTATCCCGAGGTTTTCCCACTTGAACTTGCCAAGGGTGTGGTAGGGGAGAACCTCTACCTTTTCAACGTTCTTCAGCGTTTTGATGAATTCGTTCAGCCTGTCAAGATCCTCGTCGAAGTCAGACAGTCCGGGAACCAGCACGTGACGTATCCAGACGGGCTTGTTTATCTCGCTGAGGTACTGTGCCATATCAAGGATATTCGCGTTGTCAAAGCCGGTGATGTTCTTGTGACGCTCCGGGTCGATTTCCTTGAGGTCGAGCAGCAGCAGGTCGGTGTACTTCATCAGTTCCTGGAACTTTGAGAAGAACGGTTCTTCACGGGTGAACGGGTTCCCGGCCGTGTCGATGCAGGTGCTGATTCCCTCGGATTTGGCAAGCTTGAACAGTTCCAGCAGGAAGTCTATCTGCAGCAGCGGTTCGCCACCGCTGACGGTGATACCTCCACCGTTCTTCCAGTAGCTTTTGTAGCGGAGAGCCTTGTTCAGCACTTCCTCGGGGGTCATCTCAACGGTGGTGTCGTCGCCTTCCATGCTCCAGGTATCAGGATTATGGCAGTAGCGGCAGCGCATGTGGCAGCCCTGCACGAACACGATGAACCGTACTCCCGGGCCATCGGCAGCGCCGAAACTCTCGGTTGAATGTATCCTTCCTTTGATCTCGCTCATTTGGATTCCTCCTTGTCGGTATAGTAGAACAGCGCCGCATTATGCAGCGCTGTCCTTTTATTGCCGTGGTGATTAATTACATATGATCGTGGCAGGTTCTTGCGATAACGTCGAGCTGCTGCTCTCTGGTCAGGTCGATGAACTTAACTGCATAACCGGATACGCGGATAGTGAAGTTTGCGTACTCTTCCTTCTCAGGGTGCTCCATAGCGTCGATGAGCTTTTCCTTACCGAATACGTTAACGTTGAGGTGGTGTGCGCCCTTGTCGAAGTAGCCGTCCAGAACGTTTACGAGGTTGGTTACGCGCTCTTCCTCGTTGTGACCGAGTGCGTCAGGGTTGATGGTCTGGGTATTGGAGATACCGTCCAGAGCCCACTCATAAGGAAGCTTAGCAACAGAGTTGAGGGAAGCAAGCAGACCGTTCTTCTCTGCACCGTAGCAGGGGTTAGCACCAGGAGAGAGGGGCTCGCCAGCCTTACGGCCGTCAGGCAGAGCGGAAGTAGCCTTACCGTAAACAACGTTGGAAGTGATAGTGAGGATAGAAGTTGTAGCCTCGGAATCACGGTAGGTGTGGCACTGCTTCAGCTTCTTGAGGAATGTGCCGAGCAGCCATACAGCGATATCATCAGCACGGTCGTCATCGTTACCGTATCTGGGGAAGTCACCATCGATCTCGAAGTCAGTAACGATACCGTCTTCGTCACGGATGCACTTAACCTTTGCATACTTGATAGCGGACAGGGAGTCAACAACGTGGGAGAAGCCGGCGATACCAGTTGCGAATGTACGTCTTACTTCGGTATCAATAAGAGCCATCTCAGCAGCCTCGTAGTTGTACTTATCGTGCATGTAGTGGATAAGGTTCAGAGTGTGAACATAGATGGAAGCGAGCCATGTCATCATAGCGTCGTACTTCTCCATAACCTCATCATAATCAAGGTACTCAGATGTGATAGGTCTGTAAGCAGGCCCAACCTGAGCCTTTGTCTTAGCGTCGATACCGCCGTTGATAGCGTACATCAGGCACTTAGCGAGGTTTGCACGGGCGCCGAAGAACTGCATTTCCTTACCAGTCTGTGTTGCGGATACGCAGCAGCAGATGGAGTAGTCGTCGCCCCAGACAGGACGCATAACGTCGTCGTTCTCGTACTGAACGGAAGAAGTGCGAACGGAGATAGCTGCTGCATAGCGCTTGAAGTGATCAGGCAGCTTGTCGCAGTAAAGAACAGTCATGTTCGGCTCCGGGGAAGGACCCATGTTCTCGAGAGTGTGCAGGAAACGGAAGTCGTTCTTGGTAACCATGGAGCGACCGTCCTGATTGGCACCCAGCAGCCGCCCCCCCTCCCCCCCCCCGCCGATGGACAGAGTAGCCCATACCGGGTCGCCGGAGAACAGCTCGTTGTAGGAAGGAATACGAGCGAACTTAACCATTCTGAGCTTGAGTACGAGGTGGTCGATGAGCTCCTGAGCCTCAGCTTCAGTCAGGGTGCCGTTGTCGAGGTCGCGCTTGATATAGATATCAAGGAATGTGGAGATACGGCCGATGGACATTGCAGCGCCGTTCTGGGTCTTGATAGCAGCCAGGTAGCCGAAGTATGTCCACTGAACAGCCTCACGTGCGTTTGCAGCAGGCTTGGAGATATCGCAGCCATAGGAAGCAGCCATAACCTTCATCTGCTTGAGTGCGCGGATCTGGTCAGCCAGTTCCTCACGCTGACGGATAACGGAATCTCTCATCTTGCCGTTGCCGCAGTTAGCGAGGTCGTACTGCTTAGCTTCAACGAGTCTGTCGATACCGTAGAGGGCGATTCTTCTGTAGTCGCCTACGATACGGCCACGGCCGTATGTGTCGGGCAGACCGGTGATGATCTTGTTCTTTCTTACTGCACGCATCTCAGGTGTGTAAGCGTCGAATACGCCCTGGTTGTGTGTCTTGTGATATTCTGTGAAGATCTTGTGGAGCTCGGGATCGGGAGTGTAGCCGTAAGTAGTGCAGGCTTCCTCAGCCATCTTGATACCACCGAAGGGCATGAAAGCTCTCTTGAGGGGCTTATCGGTCTGCAGACCAACGATCTTCTCGAGGTCCTTCAGCTCAGGATCGATGTAGCCGGGCTCGTGAGATGTGATGCCGGATACGATATGTGTATCCATATCGAGAACGCCGCCCTTAGCGCGCTCTTCCTTCTGAAGCTGCTGAACCTTGCCCCACAGCTTGTTTGTGGAGTCAGCCGGGCCAGCGAGGAAGGACTCGTCGCCGTCGTAGGGGGTGTAGTTGTTCTGGATGAAGTCACGTGTGTTTATTTCTTCCTGCCAGATCTTGCCTTTGAAGCCTTTCCATTGTTCGAAAATTGCCATCTTTCTAAATACCTCCATATTATTTGTGGGCATATTTTGCCGGAACGACGCGAAAACTACTGCTAGTTTTCGGGGCGAGGGTGGCTTTTCGGCCCCTCTCCGTGCATACGCCCTATGTTGGTGATCCAACCTGTCAATATTATAACATATGCTTACGCTAAAGTCAATAGTAATTTCTGATTTTACGAAAAAATACATATTCTTTTTTTATATTTGCGGTATTGTTCAGTGAGATAAACACAATATGTAGTATTGTGGACACCTGTGGTGATACATGATTATCACTGTGGAGAAAGTCGCTATGCGTTGAATGTTACTTCCAGAAGTTTGCCATATCAAAGACTATATAGCACTTCTGCCTGAAATGTGATAAAAAATTAACAAAATAATGGCATGTATTTAACTATTGCTCATGACGCCGCTTTTTATTTGCCATACGCCGCTATACTATTATAAATAAAAGTTGACTTATGCTCTCAGGAGCGCTTTTTGCGGGTTTCTGGCTGTTTCTGGCGCAGTTTGTGACAAGTACTTGACAATTTGGAACAAATGCGGTATAATTAATATATATGTCCGGTGATAGACCGTGACAACATCTTGTTCATTTAGTAAACAACCGCTTTCGTGTTTTCTGAATAATCAGCGCAGGGCGGTCAAATATATATCAGGAAATAATTTGCAGTTTCTATATATCGTCCATGGACGCATACACAATTCCCGGGGAATGACCCCGGCTGACATCAGCTGACCTTGTGCTGGGCATCATTCGCTGCAGCTTTCAGGTCTGTTCCGCACTGCCGTATTACTCACCCTGCCACACTCCAGGCTCCGCGATTGCCGGGAGGCGGCGATCCTATACAGCATGCTCCTTCCATTCAGGGCGCAGCGCTGTCTGGTACTTATCCATGTGCGGACGCTTTTTTCATAATGTCTGCGTTTTAAAGGGGGCAGTATGCCCTGTCGCGATATATCCTGCTGCTTATCGAGAAAGGATAATTTATGGGATTATTGACAAACAACAAGCTCCTCACAGAAACAGAAAACATCGCCCCGAAGAACAAACCGGAGCGCGTACAGCCGCAGAAGTCCGAAAAGCCCGCCCGTACCGAGCGCAGCGACAAGAACGACAAGAAGTACCGCGCGAGATTTACCCCGGTGAAGAAGAATGAAAACAGGGCAAGGACGAACGAACGCCCGCGCCGCGAGCCCAGAGAAGCTGACAGAACTCAGCGCCAGCCCGCGAAGAAGCAGCCCCGCGAGATACGCTATGCACCGGTAAGGTTCACCTCTCTCGGCGGACTTAACGAGATTGGCAAGAACCTTTACGTTTACGAATGCTGCAACGATATGTTCATCGTTGACTGCGGACTTGCGTTCCCGGACGACGACATGCCCGGCGTTGACCTGGTTGTTCCGGATTTCACGTATCTTGAGAAGAACCGCGACCGTTTCCGCGGAATAGTTATAACCCACGGCCACGAGGATCACATCGGCGCGCTGCCGTACCTCCTCAAGAAGATCAACGTGCCGATATACGGCACCCGTCTTACTCTCGGTCTGGTAGAGGGAAAGCTCAAGGAGCACGGTCTGCTTTCGCAGGCTTCCCTGAACGTAGTGGAGCCGCGTCAGAATGTACGCATGGGCTGCATGTCCGTTGAGTTTATCCGTGTTAACCATTCCATTCCGGACGCCTGCGCGCTTGCTATCCACACGCCGGCTGGCGTGATAATCCACACCGGCGACTTCAAGGTAGATTATACCCCCATCGAGGGCGGAATAATCGACCTGGCGCGTTTCGGCGAACTCGGCAACCGCGGAGTGCTGGCGCTTATGTCCGAGAGCACGAACGCCGAGCGCCCGGGCTACACAAAGTCTGAGCGTTCCGTTGGCGAAAGCTTCAAGAACCTGTTCAATTCTGCTGAGGGAAAGCGCATAATCATCGCGACATTCTCCAGTAATATTCACAGAATTCAGCAGATAATCGACCAGGCGACCATTCACGACAGAAAAGTCGCGATTTCCGGCAGAAGCATGCAGAATGTCATCGCCAAGGCAGTGGAGCTGAATTACGTCAAGATACCCGAGGGAATGCTCATCGACATCGAGGACGTGAACAAGTATCCCCCGGAGAAGCTGGTCATCTGCACCACAGGTTCTCAGGGCGAGCCGCTCTCTGCGCTTTCGAGAATGTCCAGCGGCGACCACAGGCAGGTGACTATCACCCCGATGGATTTCATCATAATTTCCGCGACGCCCATTCCCGGCAACGAAAAGCTTGTCACCAAGGTGGTCAACGAGCTGATGAAGCAGGGCGCGGAGGTCATTTACGAGAGCATGTACGAGGTACATGTTTCCGGACATGCGTGCCAGGACGAGCTGAAAATGATGATTTCGCTCACCAAGCCGAAGTTCTTTGTTCCAATACACGGCGAGTACAAGCACCTTAAAAAGCACAGCAAGCTTGCAATGGCAATGGGTATCCCCGAGGAGAACATTTTCATTGCGGATCTCGGTCAGGTGCTTGAGACCGACGGTGTTGAGATGAAGTTCACGGGTACTGTTCCGTCCGGCAGGGTTATGGTTGACGGCTACGGCGTCGGCGACGTCGGCAGCGTTGTCCTCCGCGACAGAAAGCACCTCGCAGAAGACGGCGTTATGATAATCGTTGCGACTATCGACCGTGAAAGCGGCTGTGTTCTCGCGGGTCCTGACATAGTTTCGCGCGGTTTCGTTTATGTCCGCGAGAGCGAGGAGCTCATCGACGAGGCAAAGCATCTTATGAAGCAGGTCATGGATAACTGCCACGAGCGCAATATCCGCGAGTGGGGCAATATAAAGTCCGCAATGCGCGACGCACTCAGCGACTACATCTATTCCAAGACCAAGCGCAGTCCGATGATACTGCCGATAATCATGGAAGTTCAGGGCAGGCAGGACTGACGGCTGCTTGTGATATCACACGAATTACCTGCACTGTCTGAAACAGGGGGATAACTTTGAAGAATTTTTACAGGAGCAATATTCTGCTGGCGCTAGTTGGTGCGCTGGTGGTGTGCCTTGTTGTGATGGACGTGATACTGTTCGGCAACCAGCCGGGCACGTTCTGGGTATCGCTTCCGCTGCTGATACTGGTGTCTGGCCTGACGCTGGGAAAGCTGCTGCAGATACGCCTGAACGAGTACGCGTATTACGACAGACTGGATAAGTCCATTGACAACGCCAACCATAAGGCGCTGATGAGCTTTCCGCTGCCGGTGGCGCTGGTCAACGACGACCGCAGGATACTGTGGTGCAACGACGGCTTCACAAGTGCATTCTTCCGTCCCAGCGAGGACGAGAGCAGCCTTGACGTGCTCACCCGGGAACCGCTTTCCCTCTTTGCCGGCGACGGCAGGGAAGTGCGTATTAACGGCAGATGGTACAGAGTAACGGCGCGGGACGTGGTTTATTCCGACGACAACAAGGATACCAGCCGCAAACTGATACAGTCCTCCGCGATGAATTCCGCAAACAAGGTCAATATTCTGTACTTCACCGATATAACCGGCTACAAGAGCCTGCAGGAAGAATACAGAAAATCCAAGCCCGTCGTGCTGATAATTTCTGTTGATAATTACGACGATACCGTCGGCACCAGCCGTGAGAGCGACAAAACGTTCGTCAGCGTGCAGATAGACAGGCTGCTGGAGGATTACTTCTCCGAGATGAACGCAGTCCTCAGAAAGATAACCGGCGATAAGTTCATTGTTGTCGTCGAGGAGCGTTTCGTACAGAAGATGATAGACGAGCGCATGAAGATTCTTGAGCGCGCACGTCAGATAAATATAAACGACAGAACGGTAGTCACGCTGTCGATAGGCGTCGGCAGAACTGCGAGCAACCTTTCCGAAAGCGAGAGCTTCGCATGGCAGGCGCTGGATAAGGCGATAGGCAGAGGCGGCGACCAGGCGGTTGTCCGCAAGGAGTCCGGGTACGATTATTTCGGTGCAGAAACGCAGCGCACCGAGCGTAACGGCAGCAGCGTGAGAACGCGTATCACTGCCGACCGTATCAAGGTGCTGATAAATTCCGCTGACGCCGTGTACATAATGGGT
>HF989491.1:0-10833 GCA_000432175.1 Eubacterium sp. CAG:786 | reverse complement strand
CGTCGGTGCGGCGATAGGGCTTGCAAGCGCCATTCGCCGCATGGGAAAGCAGGCGTATGCCTGCGTCAGCCGTGAACTTGACCGCAACGGCAACATCAAGAACCTATCCGAACCCCTGCTGGGCAGGTTCGCGGAATACGACCCACCGCTCATCATCGAGCCGAAGGTCGCTGCGATGAGGTTCACTGAAAGTTCGCTGCTCTTTATAGTTGATACTCACATTGAAAAGAAAGTTGACAGCCGCGAACTGTTTGAAAAGGCAGACCCCAGCCATGTGGTAGTCATCGACCACCACCGCAAGGCAGACAACGAGATACAGGCGGTAATAAGCTGGGTCGATCCGAACGCTTCCTCCGCGTCTGAAATGGTGACGGACCTGCTGCAGTACTTCGGTGAAGCAGGCACGCTGCAGCCGCTTGAAGCGGAGGCTCTCCTTGCGGGGATCACGCTGGATACCAAGGATTTCGTGATGCGCACCGGGGAAGCGACATTCGAGGCGGCGGCAAGACTGCGCAAATTCGGCGCGGATACCATACTTGTGAAGAAGCTGTTTGCCACCCCGATGAAATCCCGCATGCGCAAGTCCGCTGTCATAGCGGGAGCGGAGATGTACCGCGGCTTCGCGATTTCCATCGTGGAGGAGTCCTTTGAGGATATACGCGTGGTATGCTCGCAGGCGGCTGACGAAATGCTGAATATCACCGGCGTTGACGCGGCAGTCACTGTATACCCGATAGAGAACGGCTGGAGCTACAGCGCGCGTTCTCTTGGCAAGATAAACGTGCAGGTGCTCATGGAAAACATAGGCAACAAGAAGGACGACGGCGGCGGTCATCTGACGATGGCAGGCGCGCAGCTCTACAATATAACCAGGGAAGAAGCCGAGCAGAAGCTTCGTGAAGCGATAGACCGCTATTACGATAATCTGCCGCAGGATTGATACAGGAGGTCATTGAAATGAAGGTAATCTTATTACAGGACGTCAAGGGCACGGGCAAGAAGGGCGAAGTACACGAGGTCAAGGACGGCTACGGCGTCAACTTCCTCATCAAGAAGGGACTTGCACAGGAAGCCAGCGCAAAGAATCTCAATCTGCTCCAGGGTCAGAAGGACTCTGCACAGCACAAGATAGACGTTGATGTTGCGAACGCAAAGGAAATCGCAGAGAAGCTGAAGGACAAGAAGATAACCGTAAAGGCTAAGGCAGGTCAGAACGGCAGACTGTTCGGCACTGTCACTTCCAAGGAAGTTTCCGCGGCAATCAAGCAGGAGCTTGGCTGCGACGTTGACAAGAAGAAAATCGTGCTGAACCTCAAGATAGAGGGCTTCGGTGATTTCGCTGCCGAGGCAAGACTGTACGCAGGCGTTTCCGCAAAGTTCACAGTCAGCGTCGTAGAGGGCTGATATGGCTGAGTACGACCTTTCCGGCGTAAATATTCCGTATAACCTTGACGCGGAGCAGTCCGTGCTGGGCGCTGTGCTCATGGACGGAGAAGCGATGTCCGAGCTTGCGACGATACTCCAGCCGGATCACTTCTATGTTTCGCTCAACAAAGCGGTTTACGGCGTTATGCTCAACATGTTCATCACCGGCGACCGTATCGATGTAGTCACGGTGCTTGAAGCCTGCATGCGCCAGGGTGTTTTTGAGACCAACGAGCAGGCGAAAGAGTACCTCATGCGTATCATGACTGCAGTTCCGAGCATTTCATCGGTGTCAAAATACGCACAGATAGTCGTTGATAAGTACATGGTGCGCAGCCTTATTTTTGCCGCTAAGGAAATCATCGACAGCGCAAACGAGGGCGCCGAGGACGCAAACACGCTGATAGATTTCGCGGAGCAGAAGATATTCGATATCAGAAGCGGCGCAGAAATCAAGGGACTGACCCACATTAGCGGCATCGTGCTTGACCGTATCAACGCCCTCAATGACCTGTACAAGCAGGCAAAAGAGGGCGGCGGGGCTTCCATCACGGGACTTTCCACGCTGTATAAGGAACTCGACAAGCGCATTTACGGTCTGAACAAGTCCGACCTGATAATCCTCGCAGCGCGACCCGGTATGGGTAAGACCTCGTTTGCCATGAATATCGCAACAAATGTCGGCAAGAAGTACCAGGACACCGCAGTTGCAGTTTTCAGCCTGGAAATGTCCAAGGAGCAGATAGTCAGCCGAATGATAAGCAGCGAGGCTTCGCTGACCTCAGAGGCGATGAAGACCGGCGTCATTCCCGATGAAAAGTGGAAGGACATCGGCAGGGCGGCGGAAGTTCTTTCGCGCCTGAACATCTACATCGACGACACGCCGGGCATCACCGTTGCGGGAATCAAGGCGAAGCTGCGTCGAATGAAGAACCTCGGGCTGGTGGTTATCGACTACCTGCAGCTGATGTCGTCCACGAAGAATTACAACGGCAACCGAGTTGTGGAGATCTCCGACATCACGCGAAACCTGAAGATAATGGCAAAGGAACTCAACGTCCCTGTCATAACGCTGTCGCAGCTTGCCCGCGGACCCGAGCAGCGTCCTGATAAGCGCCCGCTGCTTTCAGACCTGCGTGAGTCCGGCTCCATCGAGCAGGACGCAGATATTGTAATGTTCCTGTACCGCAACGCATATTATGACAAGACGGACCCGAACGTGAACTCCTGCGAGTGCATCGTTGCAAAGAACCGTCACGGCGAACCTGGAACGGTCCCGCTGGGCTGGGACGGCGAATTCACACGCTTCACGAATGCGGAGTTCGTTCGTCAGGAGAACTGATATGGATTTTCTTGAAAAGGTCGCCTCTGCGTGCGCCGACTACAAAATGATCGAAGAGGGAAACGCTGTCGTCATCGCTTTATCCGGTGGCGCGGACAGCGTTTCCCTTCTGCATGCCATGAAGCAGCTGTCGGGCAGACTTGGCATCGAGGTTTCCGCGTGCCATATAAATCATCACATACGCGGTGAAGAGAGCGACCGCGACATGCGTTTCTGCGAGGAGCTTTGCAGGCGGCTGGGCATTCCCCTTGTGATAAGGGAAGCCGACGTACCCGCGCTGCAGCAGAAGCATGAGAGCCTTGAGGAATGCGCGCGCCGGGTGCGCTATGATTTCTTCGCGGAGGTTTCCGGGGGGAAGAAGTTAGCCACCGCTCACAATTCCAACGACTGCGCCGAAACCGTGCTGCTGAATATGATGCGCGGAACCGGTCTGAAAGGGCTGTGCGGCGTGCCGCCCGTCCGCGGGAATATCATAAGACCGCTAATCTACTGCACCCGCGCCGATGTTGAGGAATACTGCCGCAGCAACGACCTGACCTGGGTGACCGACAACACGAACCTTGACACGGATTACACGCGCAACAAGATACGGCACATAATCCTGCCGGAAATGCTGAAAATAAACGGTTCGCTGTTCCCGACGATGAACAGAATGGAACGCAGCCTGCGGTCTGACAGCGATTTCCTTGAAGAGATGGCTGCCAAAGCCCTTGAGGAAGCGCGCTGCCCCGGAGGGTATTCCGCAGAAGCGCTCGCGGCGCTTCCAACGCCGCTGCAGAGCCGCGCTATCCGCATGATATTCAGCGCCGGCGGAATTGAACCAAGCGCGCTGCGCATCAACACTGCCGCGGAAATCCTGGCAGCCGGTCGTGGAAAATTCAACCCCTGTCGCGGAAAATTCTTTGTGGTGAAGCGCGGCGCCGCGTTCGTCATGAGCGAGGAGCAGCACTACAAAAAGCACGAAAAAATACTTCCATAGTTCAATAAATTTTCAGATAATATTCACGCAAATAGTTTGCATTTTGATTAAAAGTGTGATATAATATTCATTGTTCAAATCATAATAGGGACAATTGCACACGTTTGTGGGGCAAAAAATGAATTCAGTGTGACATACTATATATTATATAAAGGAAATCAGTTCCGGAAAGGCGGTATTAATGAATTCAAATAAATTCAAGGGTGTAATTATCTATCTGGTAATTATCTTCCTGCTTATCTTCGGGCTTGTGTCCGTACTTAACATGGCAGGCAGTGCTTCAAGGTCCGTGACGAGTTATTCCAGCGTCATGGCAGAGTTCGACGACCTGAATGTTTCAGAGTTCCAGCTTGACCTTGGCAGCGGCGCGCTGACTTATCGGCTCAAGGGCGAGGACGGCAGCAAGGCTGCGCATTCCTATACCGTGCCGAATGTAAGCATATTCATCAACGACATCAATTCCGGCTACACCGAGAGCGGAAAGGTGGCTAACTACCGCCAGCGCTACAACGAGGCTAACCCGGACAGCCCCCTTAAGGAGGACTATATCCCGATAAGCGACAATACGTTCCTGACAAACGTGCTGCCGTATCTGCTGCTGGTCGGCGTTATGATAATCTTCACGGTGATCGTAATGCGACAGTCCACCGGCGGCGGTAAGATGTCCAGCTTCTCCAGGGCGAACGTACGCCAGCACACCGGAAAGAAAGTCACATTCGACGACGTTGCCGGCGCTGACGAAGAAAAGCAGGAGCTTGAAGAAATCGTTGACTTCCTCAAGAACCCGAACAAGTACCGCGAGATCGGCGCGAGAATTCCCAAGGGCGTTCTGCTAGTGGGCCCTCCTGGAACTGGTAAGACTCTGCTTGCAAAGGCAGTTGCCGGTGAGGCAGGCGCACCGTTTTTCTCAATAAGCGGCTCTGATTTTGTTGAGATGTTCGTCGGCGTCGGCGCTTCAAGAGTGCGCGACCTGTTCGAGCAGGCAAAGAAGAAAACCCCGTCCATCATCTTCATCGATGAGATAGACGCAGTCGGCAGACAGAGAGGAGCAGGTCTTGGAGGCGGTCATGACGAGCGCGAGCAGACCCTGAACCAGCTGCTTGTTGAAATGGACGGCTTCACCGAGAACGACTCCATCATCGTTATGGCAGCGACCAACCGTCGCGATATCCTTGATCCCGCACTGCTCCGTCCGGGACGTTTCGACAGGCAGATCGTCGTTAACTATCCCGATATCAAGGGCCGTGAGGAAATCCTCAAGGTCCACACAAGAAACAAGAACATCGGTCCCGATGTTGACCTCAAGACTATAGCGGCGACAACGGCAGGCTTCACCGGTGCAGACCTTGAAAACCTCGTTAACGAAGCCGCGCTCCTTGCAGCCCGCGCTAACCGCAAGGCGATCACCAAGAAGGATATCGAGGAAGCTACCATCAAGGTAGTTGCAGGCCCCGAGAAGAAGTCCAAGGTCGTTACTCCCGAGGAAAAGCGCCTGACTGCTTATCACGAGTCGGGTCACGCGATAACCACCTATTTCTGCAAGACGCAGGATAAGGTACACCAGGTTTCCATTATCCCGCGCGGAATGGCTGGCGGCTTCACGATGCATGTTCCTGAAAAGGACAGATCATTTGTCAGCAAGACCTACATGGAAGAGGAGATCGTCGTACTTCTGGGCGGTCGTGTTGCAGAAAAGCTCATTCTTGACGATATTTCCACCGGCGCTTCAAACGACATCGAGCGTGCAACTTCCGTGGCAAGAAACATGGTTACGCGCTACGGTTTCTCTGAAAAGCTCGGCCCGATACTCTACGGTCACGAGAACCAGGAAGTGTTCCTCGGCAGGGATTATTCCCAGGGCAGGAACTATTCTGAGAATGTCGCCGCAGAGATCGACGGTGAGATACGCGAACTCATCGAAACCGGCTACGAAAAGGCGAAGGAGATACTCACCGAGCACGGCGACCTGCTTGAGCGCTGCGCGCAGTACCTCATGAAGCATGAGAAGATAGACGGCGCTGATTTCTACAAGCTGATGGCTGACGAGATAGACATCGACGGCAACCCGAAGCAGAAGCCCGGAATGTCCCTTGACGAAACCAAGTCCGCCGCTCCTGCGGAAGATACCGTCGCTCCTGAAACTGCAGAGCCGCAGTCCACAAACGCGACTGAGGGCGAAGCACCGGTAGAGTGCCCCAACTGCGGACACCCGAACAAGGCGGGAAGCGCATTCTGCCAGAAGTGCGGAAATCCGCTCAACAAATAAACAAAGCCTATAAGCCGTCCAATGGACGGCTTTTGGCATGAAAAGGGAGAACAGAATGGAACTAGAATTTATAGACAAGGCGCCCACCCTGGAAGAATACAAAGAAATGCGCCGGCAGGTGAATTTTATGGTGCTTTCAGACAGAATATGCAACAACGTGCTGAATAACGCGTTCCATATAACCACCGTGCGCGACCGTGCCGCAGGCAACCGCTGCGTGGGAATGATACGCGTTCTTTCGGAGGGCGGATACGCGAATTTCATCACCGACGTGATAGTGATACCGGAATATCAGCACCAGGGGATAGGCAAGCAGATGATGCACCGCACAATGGATTACCTGTATTCCACGCTGGAGCCGGGGGAGAAGATCGTCGTTTATCTGATGTCGGCAAGGGACCGCGAGCCGTTTTACAGGCAGTTCGGCTTCCGTGACAGACCCAACGAGCTTCTCGGCGCCGGAATGAGCCAGTGGCTGGAAAAATGATTTCCGCATTCTGGAACGCCAATATTGTTATTTGCCCGCTGGGTGTAGTTATCGTGAAATTTGTGTGTAATCGGGTTTTCTTTGTTGACAGGAAAGAATTATTATGATAAAATACAATTGTACATAAAAATAAGAATTTTTGTGTATTATAAAACTGGTCGTTTGGATCTATGAAAAGAGGTAAAAATTATGCAGAGAGTATGCACAAAATGCAACACGCTGGTCACCAGCGACGGTGATTTCTGCCCGGTTTGCGGCGCGCCGCTTCCTTCTGCCGTTGATCTCGGCAAGCAGAACACAACACAGTATACGCAGGATCCGCATATGGGCGCCATGCCTAATTACGGTTCGCAGACTTCCACAACATACGCAAGCGCACCCCAGAACGGTGTTGTGAACAATCAGGAGATGACGCTCGGTCAGTGGGTCGGCACTGTCATCTGCTGCACATGGTTCGGCATCATCAGCCTTATTCTTTCGATCGTCTGGGGGGTCAGCAGCACTACTCCTATTGCAAAGAAGCGCTACTGCCAGGCTATGATAATCATTCAGGCTATTGGCATCGTGGCAAGCATCATTTTCTATATCGTGTTCTTTACAATAATTGCTGCAGCTGCAGCAAACGGCGATATTTCAAATGGTGCGGCATACAATTTCTTTGATTATATTGCATGACAGATCTTGGCAGAATTATCGCAATAACCGGGCATTACGGCTCGGGCAAGACTAATCTGGCAGTAAATCTCGCAGTTGACTATGCAAAGGCGGGGGAAAGGGTCACGGTGATCGATCTCGACATCGTGAACCCGTATTTCCGCACAGCCGATCTGTCGGGGCTCTTCGACAGCTATGGAATAAAGCTGATAGCGCCGCAGTTTGCGAATACCAACCTTGATATCCCATCGCTGGGATTTGATATGGCTGCAGCTGTGAACGGCTGTGAACGGCTCATTATCGACGTCGGCGGTGATGATTCAGGCGCAGTGGCGCTGGGGCAGTACTCAACGGTGCTGAACAACCTCGGCTGTTCTCTGTATTATGTCGTGAACAGGTACCGCTACCTCACCCGCACCCCGGAGGAGGCAGTGGAGCTGCTGAGGGACATCGAGCAGGTGTCCAGAATAAAGGCAAAAGGCATCATCAACTGCTCCAACTTAGGTTTACAGACTTCCGCCGATGATGTAACAGTCACGGCGGATTATGCTGTACAGTGCGGAAAGGCAGCCGGAATTCCGGTGGCGCTGACAGCAGCAGAGCGCTCTCTTGGGGTGGAGGGAGCCTACCCGGTGGACGTGTATATACGTCCGTTCTGGGAAGAAAAATAGAGCGTGACCAGACGCGCTGAACCTCCTGCGGGGCCGCAGGAACTCCGGCAAAACGGAGCGGGAAAGGGAAACAAAAATGGCAAAGATGAACGTGGACTTTGAAGCCTGCAAGGGCTGTGCGCTGTGCACCACCGCATGTCCGAAGAAGATAGTTGAGATATCGCATGAGAAGCTCAACGCGAAGGGTTATTACACCGCAGTGTGCATTGACGACGACGCCTGCATCGCATGTGCGATGTGCGCGATGATGTGCCCCGACTGTGCAATAACCATCAGGGCAGACGGAGGTGACAAGTGATGGAACGAAATCTGATGAAGGGCAACGAAGCCCTGGCAGAAGCCGCGATAAGAGCCGGCTGCAAGTGCTTTTTCGGTTATCCTATCACACCGCAGACTGAAATTTCCGCGTACATGGCAAAGAGAATGCCAAAGGTTGGGGGCGTTTTTCTGCAGGCTGAGAGCGAGATCGCGGCGATCAACATGGTGTATGGCTGCGCAAGTTCCGGCGTTCGCTGCATGACTTCCAGCTCCTCCCCGGGAATTTCCCTGAAGGGCGAAGGCGTGTCCTACATGGCTGGTTCCGACCTTCCCTGCGTTATCGTGAATGTAATGCGCGGCGGTCCTGGTCTGGGTGGAATTCAGCCCTCGCAGAGCGATTACTGGCAGGCGACAAAGGCGCTGGGGCATGGCGATTTCCAGATACTCGTGTTTGCGCCGTCCTCCGTGCAGGAAATGGCAGACCTGATGGGAAAAGCGTTCGACGAAGCGGACAAGTACAGAATGCCCGCGATGATACTTGCCGACGGACTTCTCGGTCAGATGATGGAGCCGGTTGTGTTCGGCAGCGACAAGATACAGCAGCATGACCCCGCTGAAAAGCCCTGGGCTACCAGTGGCCACCAGAACAAGAGAAAACATAACATCGTGAATTCCCTGTACTTACAGGCAGAGGAGCTGGAGCGTCTTAATTTCGAGCGTTTCAGGCGTTACGAAACCGTCAAGCAGGAACTTCACCTTGCAGAGCAGTACTGCACTGAGGACGCCGACATAATCGTCACGGCGTATGGCTCGGTGGCAAGACTTGCGAAAGCTGCCGTTGACAGCGCCCGCGAGCAGGGCATAAAGGCGGGACTTTTCCGTCCTGTAACGCTCTGGCCGTTCCCTGTCCAGGAAATAAACGAAGCATGCAGGAACGCAAAACGCGTTCTGTGCGTTGAAATGTCCATGGGACAGATGATAGAGGACGTAAAGCTTGCGCTGGACTGCCGCATTCCGGTGGATTTCTACGGACGCACCGGCGGTGTTATCCCTAAGCCCTCGGCAATCCTTGAACAGATAAAGACCCTTGCAAAGGAGGCTGAGTGATATGCCGGATTTCAACAAACCACACGCACTGACTGATGTGCCTTTCCACTACTGCCCCGGCTGCACGCACGGCATTGTGCACCGTCTTGTGGCGGAAGTCATCGACGAGATGGGCATTGAGGGCAACACGATAGGTGTTTGCCCGGTGGGCTGCTCGGTAATGGCGTATGATTACTTCAACTGCGATATGATAGAGGCAGCTCACGGGCGCGCGCCCGCAGTCGCAACCGGCGTAAAGCGCGGCAATCCGGACAAGTTCGTTTTCACCTATCAGGGCGACGGCGACCTTGCCGCGATAGGAACCGCAGAAACAGTACACGCGGCGACCCGCGGCGAGAATATCACAGTCATATTCATCAACAACACGACCTATGGCATGACTGGCGGTCAGATGGCGCCTACCACGCTCCCGGGTCAGGTGACGCAGACCACTCCCTACGGCAGGAATACCGATGTTGAGGGCTTCCCGGTGAGGGTGTGCGAGATGCTTTCCACGCTTTCCGGCGTTGCGCTGGCTGAGCGCGTCACAGTCACGGACCCCGCTAATATCCGCAAGGCAAAGGCGGCTATCCGCAAGGGCTTCGAATTCCAGAAAAACAAGCAGGGATTTTCGATCATCGAGGTACTCTCCACCTGTCCGACCAACTGGGGCTTATCCCCTGTGGAAGCGATAAAGTGGCTCAAAGAGAACATGGTGCCCTATTATCCGCTTGGCGTATTCAAGGAGGGCGCAATAAGATGACAACAGAAACTATCCTCGCTGGCTTTGGCGGTCAGGGAATTCTCTTTGCGGGCAAACTGCTCGCATATCTTGGCATGAACCAGGATAAGCAGGTTTCGTGGCTCCCGTCATACGGACCCGAGATGCGCGGCGGCACGGCAAACTGCGCTGTCTGCGTAGGCGATGAGCCGATAGGCTCACCGTACGTGACGGACCCTGACGTGCTCATTGCAATGAACGGTCCCAGCTACGACAAATTCATCGAAAGCGTCAAGCCCGGTGGAATTGCGATAATCGACAGCACCCTCGTCACCAGGGAATGCACCCGGAAGGATATCCGCAGCTTCCGCATTCCGTCCACAGCGCTTGCGGCAGAGCACGGACTCCCCGGCATGGCGAACATTATCCTTGTAGGAAAGCTGCTCAAGGAAACCGGCATTGCGGTCATTGACGCAGTACGTCCCACGCTGGAGAAGATAATCCCACCGAAGAAGGCAGACCTCATCGAAGCAAACATGAAGGCTCTCGCCCTGGGAATGGCACTTTAATTTAATTCGGAATTCTTAATTCGGAATTCGGAATTAAGGTGTCCGCTTCGCGGACGATTTCAAAACAAATTAACAACTTAACGACAGGGCGAAAGAAATTCTCTCGCCCTGTGCGTTTTTTATTAATCTTTTTAAATTATGTCCCGCGGAGCGGGACACCGTAATTGTGAATTACGAATTCCTAATTCCGAATTAACCTGGAGGTATTTTTGAAAAAATACAGATTTCACCCGGCACAGGCGGCAGTCACTGTTATCGGAATTGCGTACATTGTCTGGATATGTCTGCCGGGGTTTATAAACGCCGGTACGTTCCTTGGCGTTATACTTGGGACTATCGTCGCGCTCTGCGGGATATTCGCGCCGCAGCTGTGGA
>HF989490.1:426-764 GCA_000432175.1 Eubacterium sp. CAG:786 | reverse complement strand
TCGCAAACGTATTAATTCCTGCACAGGGCAGACGTTGTGGAACAGCTTCTGATACGTCAGATAAACGATGTAATGAAGTTTGTTTCAGAATACGAGGACGAATTCGTTCGCCAGGTCATGGAACGAGGAACAGCTGAACAGTTGAAACAGACAAACTCGCTAAAGAAAACTGCTGACGCGGCTAAACGGCGCATTGAGCAAATCGACAGCGTAATCTCTCAGCTCTATGAGGACAAGGTTGTCGGGGAAATCACCGCTGAAATGTTCACAAAGCTCTCGGCAAAGTACATAGCAGAGCAGGAGGAACAGAGCGCCGCCTTGAAAGTGGCTCAAAAGGA
>HF989490.1:0-388 GCA_000432175.1 Eubacterium sp. CAG:786 | reverse complement strand
GCTGGTGGCTCTTGAAGCGAAGAAAACGGATACTACAAAGTTTATTGACTTGGTAAGGAAATACTCGCAAATCACTGAACTTACACCGCAAATCCTCAACGAGTTCATCGACAAAGTGACCGTTCATCAAGCAGTTAAGGTTGACGGTAAACGCCGACAGGACATTGAGGTTTACTTTAACGGTGTCGGGCAGATTTCGTCCGACGCAGAAAAAAAGTCCGAAACAACCGAGTGAACGGTCGTTTCGGACTTTGGCGGGATTATATATCCCTCAGACGCTCCCGCATCTCCCGGGGCTAATAAGGGATATGGACGTAAACCCGCATTATAAAAGGAATAGTAGTGCCGCATAACCAAAGCAGACCATACCCTAGCCAATAATAAGGAC
>HF989489.1 GCA_000432175.1 Eubacterium sp. CAG:786 | reverse complement strand
GCTTGAAATGCTTGCCCATGCAGCTCAGCGCGTGGAGGAAAGCCTAACGGAAACAGAATCGAAGCTGTGCAACAGCGGTCTTGTCTATGGCGATAGCAATTCTATCAGAGATAAGTCAGCCGACATCAAGTCTGAGATAGACCATCACAATCGAATTGAGGACGAGGGGCTTGTCCCAGATGATGGGCTGAGCCTATGAAAGAAAAAATACTGCTGGTGTTACTGGTTCTGGTATTGTGCCTGAGCACCTGCCAGACCGAATACTATCCCGCCGCCGGTTACAATTCAATGTACGGCGGCGATGTTCTTTATGAGTGGAATGTTGATGTGTTATCAATATATACATTCAAGGGAATAAGGCTGTAAGGAGTGTGATAAATTGAAAAATAACAGCATAATGTACCGAATTCCTGTATGCATTTTTCTTTTCGTGTCCGGTACCATCATATCGATCCTGTTTTCTAACGCTCTGAATGATATGATAGTGTACGGCAGGCTGACCACACAACTTACGGATCCGGGTGCGCTCATCGGGAATATCTTCACGCAGGATAAACTCGGTCAGTTGTTCCTCCTGCTTGAAGCACTTGTGGTGTTGATATGCATTGTGTATTTTGTCTGTGCAAAACGTACATACCAGGCAGACACATACGCCGTGACAGATAACCTTTCCATCCCTGTCCCGTATGGTCAGGGACAGCACGGCACTACATGGTTCATGTCCGAAAAAGAAAAAAAGGAGGTATTTGATTATATCAAGATATCCCCTATGAATCCCCTCGTTTCAAAACTGGTGGCTTTAGGCAAGGAACGGTATGACGCTATTGAAAATGGCGAAGAATATATCCCTCCGAAATTGGACAAGACACTTTGCAAAAGCGGCGGAATTGTCCTTGCAAGGGAAATGTCCGGAGATACCGAATACTTGCCGTGCATTACCGATGATATACATACGCTGACAATCGGCGCGACGCGCAGCGGTAAATCCCGCTGTCTTGTATTGCAGTCGATATGCACCATAGCATTAGCCGGCGAAGGACTTGTTGTAAATGACCCCAAAGGCGAGTTATATCATTACACGCACTGTTACCTGGAAAGCCTGGGATACACCGTTCGTGTAGTTGATTTCAATTCCCCACAAAAATCTACTCACTATAATCCGCTTCAGGTAATCATCGATGATGTGAATAAAGGTAATCTTGACGCTGCACAGAGATCTATGTGGGACTTCGTAACATTTCTTGTAGAGAAGAATGACCATACCGAACCGATCTGGACCAACGGCGAGTGTGCCGTCATTGCCGCCGCAGTAATGTGCGTGGTTTATGATAATAAGGACCACCCCGAATACCAAAACCTCACGAACGTATACAACTTCATCGCTAATATGTGCAAGACCGTAAATAAGGTCATGCCGATTGACGCATACATGAACAAGCTGCCGGATAGTCACCCGGCAAAAAGCCTTATGGCGATTGCCAAGATAGCTCCGGACAAAATGGGCGGATCATTCTTTACATCGGCGCTGACCACGCTGCGACTGTATATAACTAACGATATGTATAACATAACTAAAGAGTCTGAGTTTTCCCTTGAGGATATGGGGGCTAAACCAAAGCAGGCTCTTTTTTATTTGCTTCCTGACCAGAAAACCACCTATTATCCTATTGTGTCGCTTCTTGTGGCACAGCAGTATGAACAGCTTGTAACCTATGCGAAAACACGAGGAAATCGACTTCCCAACCGTGTGAATTTCATACTTGATGAGTTCGGCAACTTTACTGCTATTCCGGATATCCAGTCAAAAATGACTGTAGGCGGTGGCTATGGAATACGCTGGAACCTGTTCATTCAGGATTTTAATCAGCTTATAGACAAATACGGACAAGAGGTCGCAAAGATTATTCAGTCCAACTGTCATTTCTGGATCTACCTGCATTCGCAGGATAACTCAACGAACAAGGAAATATCCGACAGACTGGGTAAATACACCACTTCGACCTATTCTCTGGGCGGAACGACTCAGAAATATGCTGCACCGTCAAGCTCTACCAATATACAGCTTTCTGAACGCAGCCTGCTTTTCCCTGATGAGGTTGCCTTAATCCAGCGACCTTATCAGATAGTTACATCAATTTATAAGCCGGTAGTCATGAAATCACCAGACATTTCACAATGGATGTTCAACATCATGCTGGGCATGGGCGATAAGTCGCATAACACCAAGCTCATCGATCTTGACGAAAAACTTCGTCCGGAACGTGGTGTAGCATTTACCGAACAAATTCTTTGGAAACCCTGGGAGGAAATCTTGCAGACAGCTTCACCCGTGCAGGCTGCACCGCCAAGATTTTCCGAACCTGGTTTACATAACAAGCCACCATACTTCAGAAAGGGGTGAAATAAATGAAAAAGCTCAAAAGGATCATATCAATGATCACGGCAATGGCGACATCTGTTATGCTGGCTATAACAGCCAATGCAGAAGGCGGCGAACTTGCATCATCAAAAGCGGTGACGGGAACAAAAGCACTGCTCAATGATCTCTCCAATGTGTTGCTGGTAGTCGCTCCAATTGCTGGTACAGCCTGCGTGATTTACTTTGCTGTACGCCATGGCGCAGCAGACGAAATGGATCAGAAAAAGTGGAAACAGCGCATTATTGTTGCGGTTGTTTCCATAGTAATTGCTGTAGTGGCTTCGGCTCTCATCAAGGTACTCGTAAGCTACTACCAGTAAGGAGAGGTAACATGACCCCAGATTACACATCGGGATTTCCGCCCTAGCTTTGGTAATTCCTTTCAGCAAAACTTCTTACGGAGGAAACACCATGAATATTTCATGCGAACCCAGGAGCATACGCATTTTATCGGGCAATGGTAATCGACTTGCGACTGCAAGCATTACCATTGACGGAACATTTGTCGTTCGCAATCTCAGCCTTATGAACGGCTCAAAGGGTATGTTTGTGAATATGCCCCAGCAGAAAGGTGTTGACGATAAGGGAAACACCAAGTATTACGATATTGCTTTTCCGCTTACCACAGAGCTCAGAACAGCAATATCAGAGGCGGTCATTCGCGCTTACAAAGAACGTCTGAACGAGCTTCAGACCAATGCGGCGCATGATGATACACAGTCCGAAGCCAGCACGTCAGCTGAGGATTATGAAGAAGACGACGTGGACGAAAGATTTTAATTTACAGGAGGATTTCTAACATGAAGACAATCAGAAACAAGCTCATTTTCAAGGCGTTCCAGGCAAAGGAAGCAGCAAGAGAAAAGGCACTTGTGCTCAAGGCAAGAGCGCTGGACACCACCGGTGAGGGATACGTTGATACTGCTGTCAAGATCATCATCGCCGTTGTAATCGGCGGACTGCTCCTTGCAGGTCTTGTTGTACTGTTCAACACCGTAATCATGCCGAGGGTAACAACAGAAGTAACAAGCCTGTTCGATGCTGGTAATTAATTTCGTGCTAAATATCACTAACGGGGCGCGGCTCAAACCGCGCCCTATTTTTGTGAAAGGTAATTTAAAATGGCAGTTATAATCGTTATACTTATTACAGCATTGTTGACTGGAATTGTTTCATTGTTTTTTTCTTCAGAACTACTTACCAGCTTATACGATATTGTATTCGATTGTGGTCAGACGCTATCATCATTTACAGGAGTTGAATTCTTTGGTTTAATGATGCCGATTACATATGGAGTCGGCGTAAGTCTGATTGTGCTGAAATTTCTGAAAAAAGCATTTGATATCTATGTGCTCTGGACGGATGGCGATCCTGATGCAGATCCATTCCTACTTCTTACAAATTTTGTCCGCGCGGTCGGAACGGCACTGATATTTCAATGGCTGTATGGGATATTTGTAGATATATGTCGTGATATAACAAATCAGATCATGACGTCAATTGATGGCGGGAGAGAAATGACAACAGAATGGGTAACCGCAATCACCAGTTTGGGAATAGTTCCTGCAATAGCAGGGCTGATTTTCATGATATGCTACCTTATCTTACTGTTCTCTTTCATGGCTCGAGGAATTGAAATGATGGTGATGAGAGTCGGG
>HF989488.1:3198-21072 GCA_000432175.1 Eubacterium sp. CAG:786 | reverse complement strand
AATTCCATTAATATGATCGTTATGAAAATGGGAAATGAATAACGCATTTATCACCTCTCCTTTTTTAAAAGTTTGAGTAATTTCGCTATCAATTAACTTGCCTCTTCCAGAAAAAGTGGTTTCGCTTCCGCAATCGTAAACAACGTTGTAAGTGTTATCTCCATCTTCAAAACATTCAGTATAAAATGCTCCTTGCCCAATAGGATGAATTGTTCTTGTCATTTCCATATTTATTTACTCCAATCTTGAAATCACTCCATTTTCCAAATCATAAATGGAGTAAATGTGTTCCATAACGTCAAATGTTTCTTCAAGGTTGTGTCTTGCGCTTATCCAACCTTGTCCATCGGTAAACCACACGAATTCAAAGGCGTCGATCGTAGTAACTTCCTGTGCTATCTGCTTATAGCTGCGAGCAGTTTCGTTCAGCTTTGAGCCACCACTGGCATAGAAATTTGTTTCAATTCCATATATGCACTTGTCAGTTTTGATAACGAAGTCAAATCTCTTTTCAGCTTTGCCGCTGTTAGAGATCGCCGAGAGGTCAATATCCCACAGTTCTGTTATTTCGTGAATATACATCTCTTTGAAATAGGTCTTGCCTCTAACAAATCCTGCTTTATTGATGAAGCTCTCGACCAAATCTTCCATCAAATGACCGCCTCGATTTTTGCGACCGTTTGAGTCCAACCCAGTTTCAACACCAGTAACATAATCAACGAGCGTATGAATTATATGGTTTTCAAGCAGTTCAAACAACCCCGTTTTCCGCATAAATACTGCATACTGTTCCGGAGAGTAGTTAACCTTTTTGAAATCATACAAAAATTCACCGTCGCCGTCAATAGCGTAGATCTCGTTTGCCCTTACTGCAAGCAGAATAGGAATACACTTCAATGTCTCAGGGTATTTGGTAATGATATCCTTAAAATCGTCCTCTATGTTTGTTGAACCAATAAGAGAATTAAGAATATTAAGCTCTACCTTTATATCGTTGACATTACGATACACCTTGTCAAAGTCAATGTAATATTGGTAGTTTGCAATGCTACTTCGGAATTTTGAGAGCCATGAGTTAAAGTCGCGCATATCGTATTCCTTTCACAAATTACGTGCTTGTTTTTCTTCCGTGTTCATACCCTGCATCGTATGCGGCTTTTGCGCTTTTGTGCCGCACAGTTCCTGCCTGACTATTTGGAAGAAATGATAGGTCATCCTTAGGTGTAACACCTGCTAAACCGTCGTTTAATCCTGCTTCATATGCACACCCAGCACATATATGACGACCGCCGTTTTCGTTGTCCTGTGCTTCGGGGAGCAGATCGAAATCAGGTAAATATCTATGATTTTTCTGGCAAATACTCATTGTCATTCTCCTTTAACAATTACAAATCAGTAGTTCGTTGATATTTCCTCTGCCCGAAGCCTTGCTGTTAATCATGCGCTTTGCAGAAACACGCATAATCGTATAGCTTGAATACAGGTCATCAAAAAAACTGTCGCTTTCATCGCTGTTCTTTGGATCAGAGTTGCTTACGACGACCTTTGCTCCCTTTGCCGAAATCTCGTCAACAAACTTCCCAAGTTCTATCTGTTCCTTGTCGCCAAACCCATTCTCCGTGTATGAAGTAAATGATGAAGTTGCAGTCAAAGGGCGGTAGGGCGGGTCAATGTATACAAAAGTTTGGCTATCAATGAAAGACTTACACTTGGAATAATCTCCAAATTGTATGGTTACATTTTTTAACAAATCGCTTATCTTGCGAAGATTTTCTTCATCGCAGATAGGAGGTTTTTTATATGAACCTATCGGAACATTGAAAGCACCTTTTCCATTAACTCTATAAAGCCCGTTAAAGCAAGTCTTATTTAGGAAAATAAAGAGGACAGCTGTTTCAACGCCCGTTGAATTAGCGGATATTAGTTGGTTAAACCGTTCCCGTTTTGCCATATACATTTCTTTGCGGGCAACGTCGTCTTTTT
The DNA here is from genome assembly GCA_000432175.1 of Eubacterium sp. CAG:786. GTDB lineage: Bacteria > Bacillota > Clostridia > Oscillospirales > Ruminococcaceae > CAG-115. The sequence goes on along the minus strand of HF989488.1, from coordinate 19,089 downwards.
CCCAAAACCGATTTTGAAGTTCAGCGAGAAAAGCAACAACATCATCGATGTTATCTCGGATTTGCTTATAAGTGCCTATAAGTTCAGCGTTTATATCGTTAATTAACACTTCCTTGGGGTGGCAGTTCGCAAGCACATCAAGGAGTACCGCACCGCCGCCAACAAAGGGTTCACAGTATTTATCTATTGTTTCTGGGTATTTTGCCCGAATTTCATTAAGCAGCTGGCTCTTTCCGCCTGCCCATTTAATAAATGGTTTCACAGTTGTGTAATTCATGAGTACTCCTTTCAGAGCATGGGTCTATCTATCCAATATTTATTATAGCACATATAATGAGATTTTTCAATATGTTTTTGAGCTGTGAATAACAAATATTTTCCACCTTACCGTTTCAAAGCGGCTTTCTTCGTCTTCAAAAATTCCTCCAACTTCTGCGTAAACTTCATGCTCTCAACGAAATCCATCACTTTCTGAAACTTCACTTTAAGACTGCTCAACTCGTTTTTCACCTTGCGCAGCTCCTCTTTTAGCGGGTAGAGCCTTAGTATCTCTTGTTTCTGTGCGTTTATCTGTTCGGCTGCCTGTTCGTTCTCCTTTTTCAGCTTTGCGATTTCACTCGTCAGCTCGCTCTCCCTGTTCTCGACTGCTATCTGTTTCCTTGCAAGATCGGTCAGAGTGCCATAGTCCTCACGGGACAGCGTAACCTTTCCGCCGAACATAGTTTTTCCTGTTTCAATCTCGCTGATAGATTTTAGCTTTGCGACCTTTGCGGCGCTTGTTTCAAGCAGGCTTTGTTTATCTGCAAGCTCGGCGGCGGTCTGTGTAAGGGCAGAGGACTTTTCCTCAATCTGCTCGTCCAACTGAGCAACGGCGGCATTCTTCTCCTGATACTGCTCCTCCAACCTGTCGATTATTTCATCAACCTGTGTTCTCAGCTCCTCGCGGTGTTTTAGCAGGTTATCTGCGTATGCAGCTTGTTCATCAAGCCGAGCAACTTCCTCTTTCTTCTCCTCGACCTGCTCCTTGACTTTTGCGTACTCCTTGTACTGCTCAACAGTCAAACTGCCGCGGGACTTTTCGGGTGCAGCGATCTGTATTCCGTGCCGCACACAAATCTCCGTCAGAACTTTGCACTCTGCTTCACGCCAGCGGGCAATGGTTTCCTTGCCGCTTCCGTAACCCATTTCTTTCAGAGCCTGTGCAATTCCGTTTCGGGTATCAATACCGCTCTTGTAATGTCCGACAGGTATGTAGTCGATATGCAAGTGCGGAGTAGCCTCGTCAAGGTGGAGAACAGCATTGAACACATAGAAATTTGGATTACGCTTCTGAAAGCCATGCATATACTCGGTCAAGCAAGCAGTGGCGATTTCAGCGTCGGGAGTACCAATTCCCGTGTTCTTCATATCTCCAATCTGAACCACATCTTCATAAAAGCTCTTGCGTTTATCGGCGGCGGTAACGACGGATTGCGAGATGTCACGCTTGAAAATGTGACGGAAATAGCTCGTTTTGATTTTACGGTCGGCTCGCTTCTGCTTTGCATTGTAACGCTCGACAGCAGCTCCGAACAGGCGTTCGTAGGCTTCCTCAATAGGCTGCTGCGTGAAAATTATATTGTTCTTTGTCCTGGTGTCGTCCACATTTTTGGCATTGAATTTACGGTTGTTGTGGGTAAGGCTGCCCTTTCCCTGACAATGAGAGAGACGTTTTTCGCTCATAGGTAAATCTCCTTTCGCTGTGGTGTTCTTACTGTTGTGCCAACAGTAACGCCATAATACCCTTGACATTGATTTCCGCAAGCTACAATCAACATCAAGGGTAAGGCGCTCTCCGAGGGGCAAAGGGAGTTCCCTTTGCAATCCCCGTTTGGCTTTCTGTCCGCCTTGTTTTCACGCACCGACATCGTTGCTTTTTTCAAAACTGAAAAAGAAAATTGCAGGTCAAACGGCAAAGCGCTCGGATAGGGGCAAGGCTGATAAAGGTGTTGAATTTTTTGGTTGGTTATGGTATAATAAATAAGATGTGTTGATAATCTGCTCGACAAATCGAAATATATTGAGGTGAATAAACTAATGTTAACTGTTGCAGAAGCGAAAATAAGTGATAAAAACACACTTATGAATCTGCTTGAAAAATATCTTTATGAATTTTCTCAGTGGGAAAAAACAGATGTGAATGACGATGGTTTATATGGCTACGAATATCTGGAATGTTATTTTGAGGAAGTGAACAGATTCCCGTACCTTATCAAGGTCGATAATAAGCTGGCAGGATTTATTCTTGTAAGTGATTATCCGGAAGTTCCTGATGAAAGAACAGATTTTTGTTTATCTGAATTTTTTATTATGAACAAGTATAGAAGAAAAGGATATGGCAAAGAAGCTGTTTTTCGTGTATTTGATATGCACCACGGAAAATGGCAGCTGAAACGGCATCCTCACAATATCGGCTCTGTATGTTTCTGGAATAATGTTATCAGTGAATATACAAAAGGGAATTATCGTTTAGTAGAAAGATATCCGAATAAAGAAGTGGATTATGAAGACGGAACGCCTGCTGATGTATTTTTCTTCGAAAACTAATTCGCAATTTTTCTTCCCATAAGTCGAGCACCTTGCCTTCGTGTGAAAACGCTTGCAGTAATTGCTCATTTAGCCGAATTGCCCGCGGGGTCACCCCGCAATTCCCATAAGTCGAGCAGTTTACATATTCACATTCAGCCGCACCCAACACCGAGTGCGGCTTTGCTTTTATCTAGCACCAACGCCTCCAACTCCAAATCTGAAAAAAGAAAATGTGGCGATTTGGCTAGAAAGGCTCTCGGATAGTGGCAGGGTGCTGCGGCGAGCAGTGACCCCGTTTTCTTTTTTCAGCTTTGCAACAAATTCGCCGTACCACTAAAATCATGGCAGAGCTGAAAAGAACTATAAGGAAAATTGAGCCGCTTTAGGTGTACAGGCGTACACTCCGCATAACCAAGCGGTTTGACAGGCTTTCAGCTGATGTACGGCAGCGTACCAACCTTGTACTCTGTACGCCCTTGTACGTCCTCTGTACACGTTGCTGTTGCCGATATTCCGCATTGCAAAGCCAAATGTACGCCAGTACGCGAAATTCATCTATTAAGAGAAATTCGCTCAAACCCTCGGACGCGCTTTCCGTTTTCGTAGATGTTGTTGGAGTATTTGACACTGTATTTGTCGGCGTTGGATTTAAGCCAATTTATAAAAGTTTCCCGTTTCAGGGCTGTCAGACCGTTATCCTCGCACCAATCGGCGTAAACACGGTGGAGCGTAGTGGAGCTGACAGCGGAACTCTCGCTGAAAACAGCAGCTTCTTCGATGAAATCCACGATATTGCAGTTTTCCGCAACCGCCTCGGCGACGTTCTCCCTTGTTTTCTTGCTTACCGTAAAACGGAAGTTGTTCTTTTTAAGCCGCCGCAGCCCGTCCAGCATCCAGCAGAATATCTTTTCCTTTTCGACTATGAACTTATCCGCGAGGAACGGGTCGTCCCTGCGGTCGGCGGGTTTGGGTTTAGTTGTGAGGATAAGCAGGCGGCGGGCAAATCCGTCCGATTTGTCGTACAAGGCTTTCGGCGAGCCGTTCCCGAAACACAGAAAACGGCTGTAAATCTGTGCCTGCTGCGACTGCTTGCCCTTTGCTTCAACGTCAATCGGTATCTCTGCGGTTATGATATTCTTGATGTAGCCCGTGGATTTTAGAGCGGTCATCTGCATATCGTCGTCGTTCATCAGCAGCTTGTTTATGAGGTTATAACGGAAGAACTTGTCGTCCTCCACGCGCTGAAAGTTTCCGGACAGCATAGCCGAGCCAAATATCGCATTCATAGCAACGCCGATACGGCTCTTGCCCTCGCCGCCGTTTCCGATTATGAACATGGCGGTCTGCGCCCTTGTGGACGGAATAAGGCAGTAGCCGAGATACTCTTGCAGCGTAAGCACGTCTTCGCTGTCAAGCAGCTGATACAGGAACGTCTGAAAGTGTTCGGGATAGTAAACGTGCCGCCAAATTTCGGAGTCGTAGCTGACGTTGAGCCGATTTACGCAAAATCTCTTTTCGGGTATGAACGTGGGCGGACTGCCGCAGTCGCCGTCAACCTTTACAACGCCGTTCAGGACGTGAATCTCGTCCTCGCTCGGCTTGATCGGTGCGCTGTGACAGAATAGCTTCAGCGCTTCAAGCAGCGACTTTGACCGCTTGGCAATCCCCGTGGTAATGCCGTTTTCAATGAGCATTTCGGAGATTTTGGCGGCAATTTCATCTTGGCTCAAAGCGCCGTCAACCGAGTAAAATATTCCGTCCGTGCACCGCAGCTCTCGGCTCTGACAGAAGTATTCGCAGAACAACGGCTCGTTTATCACAAATGTATCCACAAAAAAAGGGCTCTTTTATCTTTTTTCCCCCCCCCAGCCACTTGATTTTCGGCGGCGGTTGTGCTATAATATTCGTGTTAAGACTTTGGGAAGACTGCCTCTCATCTGCGCCAACAGATGAATTAGGGGCGGTCTTTTCGTTTTCAGCCATTGTTTCCTCCCTCTTTTATAGCGTTCACATCGAAGCCGTAATACTTCTTTTCCATATAGGCTACGGGGAGTTTGCCTGCAATGGTGATAAAACCCTGCGCTTTGAGTTCCTGATTGCAGCTGCGTATAATCTCGTAAGCCTTGCCTCGGCTTATACCCATTATCGTCTGTAATTCTTCTGCTGTTATGTACTGCTTTTGCATATATCTTACCTCTCTTTCTACTAAATATGCATTTATAATGCATATTATCATTATAATACGTCCGATTATATTTGTCAATATGTTTTTCGAAATTATAAAAATTTATAAATATGTACTTGAAATTCATATTTATTTGTGATATAATGTGAACGAGGTGATACAGTATGGACGATAGAGATATTCAAATCGGACAGCGCATAAGAAAATACAGAAAAGAAAAAGGCTTGAACCAAAGCGAGCTTGCCGAGAAAATCGGGAAGTCGCTCCGCACGGTTCAGAAATACGAGAAAGGTGAAATTGAGGTTGCCATTTCGGTCATAAGCGATATTGCCGAAGTGCTTGGCGTATCCTCGTCCGAAATACTTGGCTATAAATCGGGAATAGAGCATATCGGCAGCCTTTCGGATATAATGAGCTTCCTCTTTATGCTTGAGAATGTGCAGGACGTTGATTTCAAGATAAATGTGCAGAAGCCGTCGCAGGGCGGCAAGTGGGAATGCTCTATATCATTCGACGGACAGCAGAATGCGAAATACAACGCTGATTTGTGCTTGTTCTTGGAGAGGTGGGCAGAGGAACAGGAGAACTTCCGCACTTATTTCTCGTCCCTTGAAAACTATTCTCGTTGGAAAGCGGAAACTCTTGCATACTATTCAAGTTCACAGGTTGAAACGAACGAGCCTGTCGAGCTTGATTTTGAAACAAGAATGAAGAAAAGAAAGGAGTATATGGAAGCAGAACTGAAAAAGCAAAAGGACTAATGATGAAAGGAGCAGCTTATGTCAGTAACAAAAGACGGTAAAACAGGGAAGTGGATGTCCCAGCTTCGAATAACGGACTGGACGGGAAACGTAATCCACAAGAAGAAACGCGGCTTTGATACCAAGCGAGAGGCTCTTGAATGGGAACACGAATTTATTATGCAGGCGAGCGGCAGCGTTGGTATGACCTTTGCGGACTTTATAAAGCTCTATTTCGAGGATATGGAGAAACGCCTGAAACCCTCAACGGTTGCAAACAAGCGCTGGCTGATTGACCTCAAAATTACGCCGTATTTTGAGAAGAAAGCTCTGAACGAGATAAAGCCTACCGATGTAAGACGGTGGCAGAATAAGCTGAAAAGCTATCGTGACGAAAAGGGCGTGCCTTATTCGGAAACCTATCTGAAGTCAATCAACAATCAGCTCACCGCTATATTCAACTATGCGGTAAAGTATTACGGACTAAAAGAAAATCCCTGCCATAAAGCAGGGAGTATGGGCAAAAAGAACGCCGAGGAAATGCAGTTCTGGACAAAGGACGAGTTCAGCCTGTTTATCGACAGCAAATACTTCGATAATAAGCCCGAAAGCAGAACGGTGTTTATGACGTTGTACTATACGGGAATGCGAGAGGGAGAGCTGCTTGCGCTCTCGCCCGCCGATATTGACCTTGATAAGAAAGAGATACGCATTAACAAGAGCTATCAGCGGCTCAAAAAGAGTGATGTTATAACCACTCCTAAAACGCCCAAGAGCGTTCGCACCATTACAATCCCCGACAAGCTCTGCGAGTGCTTACGGGAGTATATGGAGAAATGCTACGGGCTGAAACCGAACGACAGGCTTTTCCCTTACACAAAGAGTTTCCTTTACCACGAAATTGAAAAGGGCAGTAAGGCGGCTGGAGTAAAGAGAATACGAGTACACGATATTCGGCATAGCCACGCCTCGTTACTTATCGAAATGGGTTTCTCACCGCTTCTGATAGCCGAAAGGCTCGGTCACGAAAAAGTTCAGACAACTCTGGATACCTACAGTCATCTATATCCGAACAAACAAGCAGAGGTAGCCAAAAGACTTGACGACATCTGATAGTCAAGCGTGTTGGCTACAAAAAAATCGCTCAAATGTAGCCATTTTGTAGCCAACAGCAAGATAAAACCCCGAAAATCCGCATAACCAAGGGATTTTCGGGGTAAATATTTTTATTCCCACTCTATTGTAGCCGGAGGTTTACTTGTAATGTCATAAACAATACGATTAATGTTCTTAACCTCGTTTACGATACGAACGGAAACCTTCTCCAGCACGTCGTAAGGAATTCTCGAGAAGTCAGCGGTCATGAAGTCGCTGGTGGAAACGCCGCGCAGAGCCAGCGTGTAATCGTAGGTTCTGCCGTCGCCCATAACGCCAACGGAACGCATGTTGGTCAGCACTGCGAAGTATTGATTGATGCTTCTGTCAAGGCCCGCGTTTGCGATCTCCTCGCGGAAGATAGCGTCAGCGTCCTGCAGGGTAGCGACCTTCTCAGGAGTGATGTCGCCGATAATTCTGATCGCAAGGCCGGGACCCGGGAACGGCTGGCGCCATACGAGCTTCTCGTCCAGACCGAGGGTGGTTCCGAGAGCGCGTACCTCGTCCTTGAACAGGAGGCGTAGAGGTTCGATTATCTCCTTGAAATCAACGTAGTCAGGCAGACCACCAACGTTGTGATGGCTCTTGATAACTGCCGCGTCGCCAAGTCCGGACTCGATAACGTCAGGGTAAATAGTACCCTGAACAAGATAATCTACCTTGCCGATCTTCTTGGCTTCTTCCTCGAATACGCGGATAAATTCCTCACCGATTATCTTGCGCTTTGCTTCCGGCTCGGTAACCCCGGCAAGCTTGCCCAGGAAGCGCTCACCGGCATTCACGCGGACGAAATTAACGCCGCTGTCAGCGAAAGCAGCCTCAACCTCGTCGCCCTCGTTCTTTCTCATCAGACCATGGTCAACGAAAATACATGTCAGCTGGTTTCCGATAGCCTTTGCAAGCAGCTTGCAGGCAACGGAACTGTCAACACCGCCGGAAAGAGCCAGCAGAGCCTTACCGTTGCCGACCTTCTCGCGGATATTCTTGATTGCGGTTTCAGCGTAGCTTTCCATTGTCCAGTCGCCGCGGCAGCCGCAGACGTTGTACAGGAAGTTGCCCAGCATGTCAAAACCACGTTCAGTGTGATTTACCTCGGGGTGGAACTGCACACCGTAGAATTTCTTTTCAACGTTCTGGATAGCGGCGTAGGGGCACTTTGCAGTGTGACCGCAAACCTCGAAGCCCTCCGGGAGCTTCTTGATGTAGTCGTTGTGGCTCATCCATGTAACGGTGGTCTTGTCGATATCCTTAAACAGCAGGGAAGTGGTATCGACCTCTGTTTCAGTTCTGCCGAATTCAGACAGAGAACTGTCAACAGCGGTGCCTATCTCACCACCAAGGGCGTAAGCCATGAACTGTACGCCGTAGCAGATACCCAGAACAGGAACGCCCAGGTCGAATATCTCCTTGGACATTCTTGGGGAATTCTCGAGATAAACGCTGTTCGGACCGCCTGTGAAGATGATGCCCTTGGGGTTCATCGCGCGTATCTCTTCAATGGGGGTCTTGTAGGACTTGACCTCGCAGTATATTTTGTGTTCTCTTACGCGGCGTGCGATAAGCTGATTGTACTGACCGCCGAAGTCGAGAACGAGAACTAACTCGTGGGACATGATTACCTCCGTATATCAGTGATGGAACAGACGAATGCCTGTGAATGCCATTGTAATGCCGTATTTGTTGCAGACCTCAATAACATTATCGTCGCGGATAGAACCACCGGGCTGCGCAATGTACTGCACGCCGCTCTTGTGCGCTCTCTCAATGTTGTCGCCGAACGGGAAGAACGCGTCAGAGCCAAGGGAAACACCCTTCATCGTATCGAGCCATGCGCGCTTTTCTTCACGGGTGAAAACAGCTGGCTTTACCTTGAAGAACTTCTGCCACTCGCCCTCAGCGAGAACGTCCATATAATCGTCGCCGATGTAGAGGTCGATGGTGTTGTCGCGGTCAGCGCGTCTTATGCCGTCAACAAACTGCAGACCCATTACCTGCGGGGACTGGCGCAGGTACCAGTTGTCAGCCTTTGTTCCTGCAAGACGCGTGCAGTGGATACGGGACTGCTGACCCGCGCCGATACCGATAGCCTGACCTTCGCATGCATAAGCGACGGAGTTGGACTGCGTGTACTTCAGAGTGATGAGCGCGATGGCAAGGTCGTGCTTTGCGCTCTCAGGGAGATTCTTTGCTTCGGTGGGGATATTCGCGAACAGTTCGTCGTTTATAACGAGTTCGTTTCTGCCCTGCTCAAAGGTGATGCCGTAAACCTGCTTGCGCTCGATCTGCTCGGGGACATAGTCAGGGGCGATCTTGATTATATTATAGTTGCCCTTTTTCTTGCTCTTGAGTATCTCCAGAGCCTCAGGCTCGTAACCAGGGGCGATAACGCCGTCGGAAACCTCTCTGTGGATTATTCTCGCAGTAGAAACGTCGCAGACATCGGACAGTGCGATGAAATCACCGTAGCTGCTCATTCTGTCAGCGCCTCTTGCTCTTGCGTAAGCGCATGCGAGAGGGGAAAGCTCACCGAGGTCGTCCACCCAGTAGATCTTTGCGAGAGTGTCAGTCAGCGGGAGACCGATAGCGGCGCCAGCCGGGGAAACATGCTTGAAGCTTGTCGCAGCAGGGTAGCCGGTGGCTGCCTTGAGTTCCTTGACGAGCTGCCAGCCGTTGAATGCGTCCAGGAAGTTGATGTAGCCGGGACGACCGTTCAGAACTTCGATGGGGAGGTCAGCGCCGTTTTCCATGAAGATCCTTGCGGGCTTCTGGTTGGGGTTGCAGCCGTACTTTAATTCGAATTCCTTCATAGTATCTCCTTTTTTATACGTTCTTATTTACAATTCTGCTGTCGTACTTGCCTGTTTCCAGGTCGATGTAGCGTACGAACAGAGAAACCTTGTTGTCCTTGTTAAGATTGCTCCAGAGGTAGTCGGTCAGCTTGTCGATGTCCATATCAGGAATGACAACGTTCTTCGGCTCACCCTCAAAGCTGGGAAGTCTGCGCACGCCGTCCTGCTCTATCTCGTCGCCTGCATAGGTGTGGATAAAGCTGCCCTTGCCTGCCATGGGATTGCTGTAAGCATAGGTATATCTGCGGCAGGAGCTTCCGTCGCCGTCAGCGGATTTCAGAATGGACATCGCGTAGTTCATAGCGCCGTTTTCCAGGTGGATTATACCGGAAATTCTGGGGGTATAGTTGGGCTTGTCGTCCTCGAATTCACGGGTGCGCAGGGACTGCTCGAAAGTCATCTGCTTGTCCATCAGGTCGTAGATGGTGTCGGTCTGGTCGCCGTTTGTGACGATGGTCTTGTTGCCGAGAACACGTACCGGAGCGTAAATGATAAGGTGCGGATCCACCATCTTGGAGGGGTCGAACGCCTGGGTGCGGATACCCTCGCCATCCTCAACGAAAACGCGGTTGCGGCTGTTCTCGCTTCTGCCCATGATAAAGTAAGCAGTGACTGCCTTCTTACCGTCCGGGGACTTGCCGATGATTATTCCTCTGCCGTGATATGCAAGGGAATTCAGTTCCTTGTCAAGCTCAATGTAGTTCATGTGTAATATCCTTTCAGAATTTTCCTGCATAGCAGGTGGTCGTGTAGCTTGCGGCCACTTTGCCGTATCTGTGGTATTTATCGAACAGTTCGCGCAGTTCGGTGACGAACGCCTTGTAGTTCGGGTCAGTTTCAACCAGCGAGTAGGACTTTGAGAGCGAATTCCCGATGAACTCTTCCCTTGTCATCATCACCGGCGTTTCCATCTGGAAAACCTCCACCGAAGAGAAGTACTCGTTTCTCAGGAACAAGTCCCCGTCAGCCTCGGAGCGAATGCCCATGTGACCGCGGTTCTCGTTGAATTCCGGGCAGTACCTGCGGAATATCTCGTCGCGCGGCGCGCTGATAGCGCCGTTCATTCGGCTGTTGAACACTATAGCGACCCTGCCGTCCGGTTTAAGCAGGCGCTTGCATTCTTCCCTGAACTTGTTCTCGTCGAACCAGTGGAACGCCTGCGCTGCCGTGATAAGCCCGAATGAATGCTCCGGCAGCCCCGTGTCCTCTGCGGAAGCAGTGACTATCTCAGCCTTGCCGCCCACGCATTTCAGGAGTTCGCGGCACATGTCGGCGTTTGGTTCGACTGCTGTAACGCGCCACGGCTTTGTGATAAGCTTTTCGGTGAATTTACCAGTGCCTGCGCCGATGTCGGCGACATTCTCGGCATGCGTAAGTTCATAGAGCCTGTCAACCACCGCAGCAGGGTAGGAGGGACGGAATTTCGCATAATATCCGGCTTTTCCCGTGAACCTGTTCTCGTTCATTCCAGTACCTCAGTGACGCCGTTTCTAATCTTTATCTTATCCTCGCAGAACAGCGAAACAGCTTTCGGTAGCAGCTTCCATTCGGCTTCTTCCATGATGCGTTTCTGGAGTGTTTCCGGCGTGTCGCCGTTCTTGACTTCGACTGCTTTCTGGAGGATTATAGGACCTGCGTCGCAGTCCGCGGTGACGAAATGCACCGTAGCGCCGGAAACCTTTACACCCTTTGCCAGAGCTGCTTCATGAACATGCAGCCCGTAAAATCCCTTGCCGCAGAAGCTCGGAATAAGCGCCGGGTGAATGTTGATCATCTTGTTCGGAAATGCGTCGCACACCTGCTCGTCAAGAATGGTCATGAACCCCGCATAAACCACGAGGTCTGCCTTTTCCTCAACAAGTGCGTCACGCATTGCCTTGCTGTAGCTTTTCACGTCTGCATAGTCGCGACGGGTGAGCACGCGGGTCTTTATGCCGTTGTTTGCGGCGCGCTCCAGCGCATATGCGTCCGGCTTGCTTGCGATGACGCAGGTTATCCTGCCGCCGTGTATCTCCCCGCGCTTTTCAGCGTCGATGAGCGCCTGCAGATTTGTACCTCCGCCTGAAACAAGCACTACGATGTTTTTCATATTGTTCCTCCTGTCCTGCGCGAACGCTATTCCGCAAGCTGAACTTCTACGCAGTTGTAGCCTCCGTCGTCGGGGTCTTCACCACCGAACGGGTCAGAATATTCAGCCGTGACTGAATAAACGCCAAGCGGGAGCACCCGTATAATATCACAGTTCTCACCGCGCTTTATTGCCTGCTGCCATGGTTCTCCATTGATCGTGAGAGTTCCCCTGAACATCTTATCGGGGGCGTGTTTAAGCGCCAATTCCGGGTCGTTAGCGAACATAAAGCCGAAGCAGTGTATCACTTTTCCGTTCATGGTATAGCAATAGATGCCCAGTTCGTCCCATGTGTAGTTCACACGGTTGGAAACCGCGCCTTTTCCATGCGTTTCCTCAAGAAACTCTTCGCAATCGCTGTCGGTTTTGTATTTCGTGCTGCGCGGAGTTCCGAGCAGCTTAATGGCAGCGTCCAGATGGACAAGTACGTCCAGCTTCATCCCGTTTATGGTAATTCCGTTCTCGGAGATATCGACCGTGCACTGCTCCCCGGTGAAGGGAGCAGCGGTCTTGCGTTTGAAAAATCCAAACATTATTCGATGATAACGCCTTCGTCGCTGGCAACAGTCTCACCGATGACGAATGCCTTTTCGCCTTTTGCATTGAGTATCTCAACAGCCTTTGCAGCGTCAGCCTTGTCAACGACGAGCATCATGCCGATACCCATGTTGAAGGTGTTGTACATATCGTGTTCAGAGATATTGCCGGTATTCTGCAGAAGCTTGAATATCGCAGGCAAATCGTAGCTGTTCTTGCTGATCTTAGCAGAAATACCATCGGGCAGAGCGCGCGGAATATTCTCATAGAAACCGCCGCCTGTGATGTGGCTGATGGATTTAACGCCGACCTTGGAGATAACTTCCAGGACAGGCTTTACATATATTCTTGTAGGAGCCAGCAGCGCTTCGCCGAGGGAAGTACCGAGCTCGGGATAGAAAGTCTTGAGGTTCTGCTCGTTAACATTGAACACCTTTCTTACCAGCGAGAAGCCGTTGGAATGCACACCGCTGGAAGCGATACCGATGATGGCGTCGCCGGCCTTTACAGTGGAGGGGTCGAGTATCTTGCTCTTGTCAACGATGCCGGTGCTGTAGCCTGCGATGTCGTATTCGTCCTCTGCCATCATGCCGGGGTGCTCAGCAGTTTCGCCGCCAACGAGGGCGCAGCCTGCCATCACGCAGCCGTCTGCAACGCCCTTTACGATCTCCGCTACCTTCTCAGGGACTACCTTTCCGATAGCTATGTAATCCAGGAAGAACAGGGGCTTTGCGCCGCAGCAGATGATGTCGTTCACGCACATTGCGACCGCGTCGATACCGATAGTATCATGCTTGTTCATGAGCATGGCAAGCTTGAGCTTTGTGCCAACGCCGTCGGTGCCGCTGACGAGTACCGGTTCCTTCATTCCGGTCAGGTCAGGCATGAACAGACCGCCGAAGCCGCCAATTCCGGAAATGCAGCCGGGGGTGTTGGTCCTTGCGACATGCTCCTTCATGAGCTTTACGGACTCGTAACCAGCAGTTACGTCAACGCCTGCTGCCTTATAGCTTTCGCTGTAACTTTTCATTTTTCTGCCCTTTCTCTAAGGAGCGCCGCGTGTACGGAGCAGCCTTAATTTTTTTATTGTGATAAGCTCTCCGAACGGCGCACGGCTCATTCGTCGAACTTCATTTCAAACTTGTCCTTGGGTATTTCGTTTGGTACGTCGATGGGATATTTCCCGGTGAAGCAGCCCGTGCAGAACCCGCAGCCGGCATTCTCAGCGATCTTTACAACGCTGTCCGTGCTGAGGAAGCCCAGTGAATCAACGCCGATGATCTTCGCGATTTCTTCAACGGAATGCTTGTTTGCGATGAGGTTCTCCTTGCTGTCGATATCAGTGCCGAAGAAACATTCGCTGATAAACGGCGGAGAGGAGATGCGCATGTGTATTTCCGTTGCACCGGCGTGTCTGAGAAGCTTCACGACCTTTGCGGAAGTTGTTCCGCGCACGATGCTGTCGTCGATAAGAACGACGCGCTTGCCCTTTACCGTTTCACTGACTGCGTTCAGCTTGATCTTGACAGAATTCTCGCGCATGCCCTGGGTCGGCTGAATGAACGTCCTGCCGATGTAGCGGTTCTTTACGAAGCCGACGCCGTAGGGAATACCGCTCTGCTGTGCGAAGCCGAGAGCCGCGTCAAGTCCGCTGTCAGGACAGCCGATAACAACGTCAGCCTGTACGGGGTGTTCCAGCGCGAGGTAATGCCCTGCGCGAAGTCTGGCACGATGCACGCTTGCTCCTTCAATAACAGAATCAGGACGCGCGAAATATATGAACTCGAACACGCACATGGAACTTTTCTGCCCGCAGTGGGTGCGTATGCTCTGCACGCCGCTTTCGTCGATGACGACTATCTCGCCCGGTTCGACATCGCGGACGAATTCAGCGCCGATGCTGTCCAGGGCGCAGCTTTCAGAAGCGAAAACGTACCCTGCGTCGTCCGGTAATTTACCCAGGCAAAGCGGACGGAAACCCTGCGGGTCCCTTGCCGCGATGAGCTTTTTCGGGGACATGATCACAAGTGAATAAGCCCCTTTTATCTTATACATCGCCTTTTCAACGGCTTCCTGAATGGAACCTGTCTCAAGGCGTGCTTCGGTAATTGCGTAGGAAATGACCTCGGTATCGCTGGTGCTGTGGAATATCGCGCCCTTAAGTTCGTACTGCTTGCGCAGTTCAAGCGCGTTTATGAGATTTCCGTTGTGCGCGATGGCGAGTGCGCCCTTTACGTGGCGTACAGTCATGGGCTGACAGTTCGCGGTATTAACGTTACCCGTGGTGGAGTAGCGCACATGCCCGACGGCTATCCTGCCCTGACTGAATTCCGACAGAACGCGTTCATTGAAAACCTCGTTCACCAGACCGAGTCCCTTGTGGGTCTTGAAAACTCCGCGGTCGTTCACAACGATACCGCAGCTTTCCTGACCCCTGTGCTGCAGCGCATACAGACCGAAATAAGCCGAGTGCGCAACATCGGACGGCGCATTGCAGTAAATGCCGAATACGCCGCATTCCTCGTGGATATTACCTGACAAAGTATATCATTCCTTTCCGTTCCAGCAGTAGCTGCAAAGCCCGCTTTCCGGAAGTCCGACAGCCTTTACGGTGCCCTCGAGCGACTGGAATTCCAGCGATGTGAGCTTCAGGCGGCGGCATATCTCTGCCCTGAGGCGCTTGCCGCGTTCTGTGTTCGTGTCGCTGTATTCGTTGATGTACTTCACGCCCTCTTCACCCTCGAATTCGTGGATAATGCGACGCGCGATGAGGTCAAGCTCGGAGGTGCTGCGCGAGAAGTTCAGGTACTTGCACCCGTACATGATAGGCGGACATGCGGATCGCATATGCACTTCCTTGGCGCCGTTCGCGTACAGGAACTCGACCGTTTCACGCATCTGCGTTCCTCTTACAATGCTGTCGTCTACGAACAGGAGCTTTTTCCCCTCGATGAGTTCATGCACGGGGATAAGCTTCATCTTTGCAACCTTGTTTCTCATGGACTGGCTCTGCGGCATAAAGCTGCGCGGCCAGGTGGGGGTATACTTTATAAACGGGCGTGCAAACGGGATACCGCTGCGGTTTGCGTAACCTATCGCATGCGGAACTCCGGAGTCCGGAACGCCGCAGATGAAGTCTACATCGGGCAGGGTGCCGTTTTCGATATCGTGTTCTGCCATTATCTCACCGTTTCTGGTGCGCATGGTTTCAACCGTAACGCCCTCGTAAACGGAGTTCGGATAGCCGTAGTAAGTCCACAGGAACGTGCATATCCTGAGGTTCTTCTGAACACCATCGCTGAGTACTTCCGCGCGCTTTGATGTGATCTTTACGATCTCACCGGGGAGCATTTCGCGGTAGATATCGTATCCCAGTTTCTGGAACGCAAAGCTCTCAAAAGAAACGCAGTAACCATCGTCGCGACGTCCTATTATAATAGGAAGCCTGCCGTCCTTGTCGCGGGCAGCAATTATTCCGTCCTCTGTGAGTATCAGCAGCGACAAGGTGCCTTTAATACGTTCCTGGGCGTAACGGATACCGTCAACAATGTTGTCCTTCTGCGCGATGAGAGCGCCGACCAGCGAGGAAGAGTTCACCTTTCCGCTGCTCATTGTTTCAAAGCTTGCATTGGAGTTGCTGAGGAGTTCGTTGCAGAGTTCCTCGTCGTTGTTGATGATACCGATGTTGCATACAGCGTATGTTCCCAGCCTGGATTTCAGCAGGATAGG
>HF989488.1:0-3174 GCA_000432175.1 Eubacterium sp. CAG:786 | reverse complement strand
TAGGCTGCGGGTCTGTGTCGCTGATGGTGCCGATGCAGAGGTTGCCTTCCATGTTCTCGACGTCGTTCTCGAACTTGGTGCGGAACGGCGAATTCTCAATGCTGTGAATACTCCTCTGAAAGCCCTTTTCAGCGGAATAAGCAGTCATGCCGCCGCGCCTTGTGCCGAGGTGGGAATGATAATCCGTGCCGAAGAAAACATCGCTGATGCAGCTGTGTTCAGTTGCTGCTCCGAAAAAACCGCCCATATAAAGTTATACCGCCTTTTCTCTGTCTGTATTTACTGACTAATCCGGGGCAGGGAAATGCCTGCTCCGGAATGTCACGTAATATCCCGATCCCTTGTTTGCTAAATCAGATCATCCGATCACTTGCCGAAGATACGGCGCATGATCTCCTGATAAGCGTCCTCTACGCCGCCCATATCTCTGCGGAAGCGATCCTTGTCGAGCTTCTCGTGGGTAGTGGAATCCCAGAAGCGGCAGGTATCCGGCGAGATCTCGTCAGCGAGGATTATCTGACCGTGGAAGCGGCCGAACTCAATCTTGAAGTCGATGAGATCAATGTTGAGCTTCTTGAAGTAATCAAGCATGAACTTGTTTACAGCGAAAGCGTACTTGGAAATGGTGTCGATTTCCTCCTGTGTAGCAAGACCCAGACCGAGAGCGTAGTAGCTGTTGATGAACGGGTCGCCGAGGTCGTCGTTCTTGTAGCTGAATTCCAGTGTGGGAGCCTTCAGGGGAGTACCCTCAGCGATGCCGAGCTTCTTGGAGAAGCTGCCTGCTGCAACATTTCTTACGATAACTTCCAGCGGAACGATCTCTACCTTCTTAACGACTGTTTCGCGGTCGTTGATCTCTTCGATGAGGTGGGTAGGAATGCCTTCCTTTTCGAGCAGACCGAACATGTAGTTTGTCATCTTGTTGTTGATGACGCCCTTGCCATGGATCTGACCCTTCTTAAGACCGTTGAATGCGGTCGCGTCGTCCTTATAGGATACGATAACATAATCAGGGTTCTCAGCGCATGCGAAAACCTTCTTTGCCTTGCCTTCGTAAAGCTGTTCTGCCTTTGTGTAGCTCATTGTCTTATCTCCTTGTTGTTTTGTATGTTTCTCCCTGCCTGTGGCAGGGGCGGTTTTTAACGGAATTTTTTGGGCGTCTCAGATCTCTTTTACCATTTCCTGCATTTTTGCGTCTGCAGCGAGGTTTTTCTCGTTCTGCTTCTTCTTGAATGCAAGCAGCTTGTCTGCCAGTTCAGCGTCGTTGACCGAAAGTATCTCAGCTGCGAGATAGCCTGCGTTTGCGGCAGCGTCGATGCCCACTGTAGCCACTGGAACTCCCGGAGGCATCATAACGGAGCTGAGCAGCGCGTCAACGCCCTCGAGCGCCTTTGCCTTTACAGGGATAGCGATGACCGGCAGGGTAGTGTTTCCTGCGACAGCGCCTGCGAGATGCGCAGCCATGCCCGCAGCCGCGATGATAACGCCGAAGCCGTTTGCGCGTGCGTTCTGCGCGAACTCAGCGACTTCCTTCGGGGAACGGTGCGCGGAGAGCACTCTCATCTCGAACGGAATGCCGAATTCCTTCAGAGCTTCGGCAGCCTTGCGTACAACAGGGAAGTCGCTGTCGCTGCCCATTACTATGCCGACTTTTTTCTGATCTGACATGTATCTTCCTCCTGAAAATAAAAATTAGCTGTATGCGGAATACAGCTAAAAAGTCACAATTGTGTTATGGTTGCACTTATTCTGTAAAAAGAAGCCGCATTTGCATTATGATAGCTGTGACATGAAATTACACCCAGCATTTTCTGATCCCCTTTTTACTTAATTTCTGCGAACAATAAAGTACGCAAAACAACCTAATTATATTTTACTATATAATTGCCGGAATTTCAAGTGCTTTTTTAAAATTTCGACGAAATTTATCAAAATGTTGTGGAATAACTCCCGAAATCCGGCAATATATCAGTAAAATGCATAGTTAGGCTTGGCTAAATTCTGTCAGAGAAGAATAGCGTCGTTTATCTTGAGCCGGAACTGAACCCCAAGGAATTCCGCAGCGCGACGACAAAGCTTCATTCTGTCGAGGAATATCTCAAAATATTCCATAATAGAAGATATTTGCTGGTCGATGGCGAGGTCGAGGATTATTTCCTTCTTGTCCTCGGAGAAGTACAGCGAGGACTTTTCAACTGCGTAATTCACGCGGTCGTGTATATCCTTTGCGAGGTTTTCCGTGGTAGGCACGAATGCGCCGTCCGCAGAGCGCACCCTGGAGCGCCTGACATCGGATTTGTCTGCGATTATGAGCGCAGCGGCGATAGGGGTCACTGGGGATGCAGTGCCCTCGTCGTGGTTGCCGATAGCGGAAACTATGAGCGATATCTCGTTTGCCGGCATGCCGAGGTTGTCCTGCAGCCGGAAAGCCATTACCGCGCCGCTCTGGGCATGGTCTATGCGGTTTATCACGTTGCCGATGTCGTGCATATATGCGGCAATTTCAGCGAGTTCGCAGGTGCGCTGCTCGTAGCCCAGCGTGGTCAGTATCATGTATGCCGACGCCGCGGCGCGCTCCACATGCGCGTTGGAATGCTCCGTGTATCCGATGGTGCTGAGCGCTGCGTCGGCGTAGTTGATGTATGTCTGTATATCTTTGCTGCGACGGATATATTCGTAGGTGATGTTACTCAATTCTGTTACCTCAAATGCGCGTCAGCCTGAACATTGCGACGCCATGCGGTTTTACGGAAGCAGTGAGCGTTCCGCTGATTTTGCTGTCGGCGCCAGTCCAGACTTCATGCGCGGAAAGACTGCATGTCACAGGGAGCTC
Source organism: Eubacterium sp. CAG:786 (assembly GCA_000432175.1). Taxonomy (GTDB): domain Bacteria; phylum Bacillota; class Clostridia; order Oscillospirales; family Ruminococcaceae; genus CAG-115. The sequence goes on along the minus strand of HF989488.1, from coordinate 341 downwards.
AGCGGTTATTTCGCACTCGCTTTCTCCGCAGTTGAACAGAGCCGCGTAGAACGTCTTTCCGTCCTCGTGCGTGGTGAACCACGCTATCTGCTCGTTGCCGTCAACGGTTTTCCTGAACAGCGGGTGCGCGGAATGCGTGCTGTTAAGGCAGCTGATGATATCGCTGTTTGTGAGCAGGCTCATGGTGAATTCATCAAACTTTGTCATCTCACCGCCGATCATCAGCGGGGAACGCATCATGCACCACAGGCTCATCATGGTCATCTGTTCGTCCTGCGTGAACTTAGTCCACCCATCGGGGCCGTAATCCTGCAGAATAGCGCCTATCGGAAGCATGTCCG
>HF989487.1:42766-51761 GCA_000432175.1 Eubacterium sp. CAG:786 | reverse complement strand
ATTTTCAAACCGAACCTTTTGTCGAGTGCCCCGACACGCATTACGCGCGTTGGGGTGCTTGGTTTATAACATGGTACGCACCCGCGTTGAAAGCGCTTTTCACCATCACGCGCTATCGTCATTACCCCATAAAACCACAAAAGGGACTGTCGCCAGCCCCTTTTGTTATTTCCTTTTCGGGTCGAATCCGGTTTCTTTTTTGAGTCGCAGCTTGTCCGCGTACATTCGTTCGTCGGCTATGGAAAGCATTTTGTCGCCGTCGGGAATTGCACCGGGCTGCTGCAGGCACATGCCCAGTGATATGTAAAGCGGGTAGGGCTTGTGGGAATTCCGGTTTATCTCGCTGGTCTTTCTGCTGATCTCCTGCCGGAAGCTTTCAAGAGCCTCGGGCGTGATATCGCCGTACACCGCTTTCACAAATTCGTCGCCGCCTATGCGGAAATCCCTTTCGCAAACGGAACCTGCAACGTGCGTCTGTGAAATCACATTCCCCGCAGTGATTATGAACTGATCGCCCTCGTGGTGCCCGAAATTATCATTGACGTATTTCAGCCCGTTGAGGTCGGCCATTATCAGCAGGAAACGCTTTCCATCGGTGAGCGCTTCTTCAGTCAACTGGGGAAGCATGGTGTTGAAGCCGTTTCGGTTGAGCAGACCTGTCATGGAATCTGTAACAGCGGCGTGGTTCACTTTTTTATAGAGGTAGGTCATGATAGCAAGTCGGCGCTGTGACTCTATTGCGTTGGCAACAACATTCACCCAGAAGTTGTAATTTGCCGCGGGTGTAACTATATCACTGCCGTATGAGAGCACCGTGAAGCCGTAGCACCTGTCGATGAAGTGAAGCTGCCTGAACACGAACGCGGCCGGCTTGTCAGCAGGTTCGAACAGGGGAGGGTAAACCTCTTCCCGCCTGAATTTCCTGTCCGTGCCGACAAAATCGTCATATGAGCCGTCCGGTAAACGTTTTCGGTCAAGCGCCAGTAAAAGCTCGTCGGTGAAAGTCTTGCGAATATTGTTTTCGTCGAGGGAAGAATCAGGTTTGATAACATCGTCGCACATGCATATGCTGAACCGCGTGAAATCCCCGAAAAGATGGGTGTACCAGATTGCCGTCCACATGGTCTCGCGGAGGTTCGGGCATCTTATCAGCCCCTCGCTCATGGTGTTGTATTCGGTGAAGAAATCGCTGAGTTCGTTAGGGTCCTTTGCCCGGAAATCAAGCAGGTTGTATTCGTCGGGGTGCATGCAGCCGCATGTCAGCGCCGGGCGCTCGCTGAACTCTGTTTTAATATAGCTGATGTGGGGTATCGTGCCGCCTTTCATCAGGGTGAAAAGACCCTCGCAGGCGGCAAATCCGACGTTTTCAGTGGAGCGTATAGTGGCAGAGATGTACTCAGATGTTTCGGTGCGCTCACCGTAGCATGCAAGTTTTATGTCCCTTGGCACGCGTATCCCGCGGGAATAAAGCGCCTCGTAAATACCGTCCACCATGTAGCTGTTGGCGCAGATCAGCGCCTGGGGCAGTCCGTTTTTACCGCTTATCAGGGATTTTACGATATCCTCACCGCAGCTGCGCCAGAAATCCCCATAGAACAGACGGTTCCTGTGGATTTTTAGCCCCTTGTCAGCCATAGCCTGTCTGAACTTTTCAAGGCGGTGTTCAGCGTGAGCGTGCCCCTTGGTGCCGGTGACAAAAGCAATGTCGCAGCAGCCGTGGACGTCAGCCATGTGGTCAACGAGGAAACGCACAGCGTCTGTATCGTCGGAAATATAGCATGGAAAATCCGCTGTGCTTTTGTCGATAGAAACCACTGGCAGCCTGAGTTCCCGCGAGATTTTCTGCAGACTGCTGGTGAGTATTTCGTCCCTCGACTTGTAATCTATGGTATCCGGGAGGTATAACACCCCCGCAAATTTAGAATAATCCCCCAGCAGCGAGAATATCTCCATCTCACTGCGCTGATATATTTCATCGCTGCGCGTATTAGTTACGCACATTACTGCGACATTAAGACCGTGGCTGAATGCGGACCTGTATATTCCTTTAAGTATCCCGGACTGATAATCCAGGCTTGGTTTTTCAGTGAGCACAGCTATGCATTTCCTGCTGTCCATCGTACACCCCCGACATGAAATATACATTTATTATACACCATTCAATGGCAGTATGTCAATGCCTTTGTGTAAAAAAGCGGGAAATTTTCTGCAAAAAAGTGCCGGACGCGCTGAACGTCCGGCAAGGAAAATATGAGGTACGCTGTATCACACAGCAAACTGGCTGTTGTAGAGATTTGCGTAGAAACCGTTCCGGGCAAGGAGCTGCTCGTGGTTTCCCTGTTCGATGATGTGACCGTCCTTCATGACGAGGATAACGTCCGCTTCGCGAATGGTGGAAAGGCGGTGTGCAACGATGAAACTCGTCCTGCCTTTCATCATCTTCGCAAAGGAGTCCTGTATCTTTATTTCGGTACGGGTATCTATCGAGGAAGTCGCTTCGTCAAGTATCAGCATAGGCGGCAGGCAGAGCATTACGCGGGTGATGCAGAGAAGCTGCTTCTGTCCCTGTGAAAGGCTTCCTCCGTCCTCTCCGATAACTGTGTCGTAGCCCTGGGGCATTCTCTTGATGAAGCTGTGCGCGTGGGAAGCCTTCGCGGCTGCGATGACTTCCTCGTCGGTGGCGTCGGGTCTGCCCATGACGATATTGTCGCGTATCGTACCGGATTTCAGCCAGGTTTCCTGCAGCACCATGCCGTAGCTTTCACGCAGGCTGTGCCTTGTTACGTTGCGGATATCGTTGCCCTCGACGTTCACTGAACCGCTGTCCACGTCGTAGAAGCGCATGAGCAGGTTGATTATCGTGGTCTTTCCGCAGCCGGTGGGACCTACTATCGCGATGCGCTGACCGGGGTTTACGCTGAGGTTGAGCCCCTCGATGAGCTTTCTGTCAGGAACATAGGAGAAGTCCACGTTTTCAAGCTTTACGCTGCCCCTGACATCGGTGAGGGTGACTGCGTTTTCAGGCTCGCTTACCTGGGGCTTTTCCTCGATGAGTTCAAAGAGCCTTGCTGCGCATGCGAGTGCATTCTGGAGTTCGGTGATAACGCCGGAAATTTCGTTGAACGGCTTGGTGTACTGGTTTGTGTAGGAAAGGCAGCAGGAAAGCTGTCCGACTGTGAATGCAGCTGCAGTCCCCGCGGAGGAAATGCAGATGAGCGCGCCGCACAGCGCAACTCCAGCGTATACCACGCTGTTGACAAATCTGGTAGACGGGTTGCTGAGGGAAGAGAAGAACGTTGCCTTGAGGGAATATTCCGCAAGGCGGTCGTTTATCCTGTCGAAATCTTCCAGCGACTTTTTCTCATGCGAGAACGCCTGAACGACCTTCTGATTGCCGATCATCTCATCGATGAATGCAGTCTGCTGACCTCTTGTTTCAGTCTGCAGACGGAACATGCGGTAGGTGCGGCTCGCGATGAACTTGGCCACGAACAGCGACAGCGGTGTGGTTACTACTACCACAATGGCTATCTGCCAGCTGATGGTGAACATGAATATCAGCGTCCCCACGATGGTTGCAACGCCGGTGAACAACTGCGTAAATCCGAGCAGAAGTCCCTCGGAGAACTGGTCTGCGTCTGCGATGACGCGGTTTACGATATCGCCAGTGGGGTTAGCGTCGATGTAACTCAGCGGTAGCACCTCGATATGCCGGAACGCCTCGTTTCTTATATCGCGGACAACATGATATGCGATGCGGTTGTTTATCGCATTCATCACCCACTGGACCACTGAGGTAATGCCGATCACCACTGCGGTGGCAAGAAGCTTTTCAGTCACCTGCGAGAAATCAACGCTGCCCTTGCCGTCAGCCAGCAGGTCGATAGCCTCACCGATGAGTATGGGCGCATAAAGTGTGAGCGCAACAACTATCACAGCGAGGATTATCGAAACAACCATGAAGAACCCGTGACGGCTGACGTATTTCAGCACCTTGCGCATCGTTCCCTTGGGAGCGGTCTGCTTTGTTTTCTTTGTGTTTGCCATTTAAACCGCCTCCTTCTTGAACTGCGAGTTGTAGATCTCGGTGTAGACCGGGCAGTTTTCAAGCAGTTCGCTGTGCTTTCCTATGCCGACTATTCTGCCATCGTCCAGCACGATTATCTTGTCCGCGTGCTGAATGGAAGAAGTTCGCTGTGAAACAATGAACACAGTGGGCTTGCTGTCCATTTCACGTATCGACTTCCTGAGAGCCGCGTCAGTCGCGAAATCCAGAGCGGAAGCGCTGTCGTCGAGTATCAGTATTTCGGGTTTCCTTACCAGTGCGCGCGCTATAGTGAAGCGCTGGCGCTGACCGCCGGAGAGGTTCTTTCCTCCCTGTTCTATCTCGTAGTCCAGACCGCCCTTGCCGTCAATGACGTCGGCTGCCTGGGCTGTTCTGGCTGCTTCCATGATTTCAGCGTCGGTTGCGTCGGATTTGCCCCACTGCATGTTTTCGCGTATCGTTCCCTTGAAGAGCACCGCTTTCTGCGGCACTACGCCTATCTTCATGCGGAGCTCCTCGGGCTCGAAGCTGTTTGCGCTGCGGCCTCCGATGAGCACTTCGCCGTTTGTCGCGTCATAGAAGCGCGGTATCAGGTTAACGAGCGAGGATTTTCCCGAGCCGGTGCCTCCGATTATTCCCACGGTCTCGCCGCGCTTCACCGCGAAGTTCATGTCGGTGAGGGAGTCCGCGCCGGCGTTGGCGTACTTAAGCGATACGTTGCGGAATTCAACGGCATAGTCGGAACTTCCGTGCTCGCTCCTGTCGTCTGAAACTTCCTGCGAGGAATGTATCTCGAATATTGCCTGCACGCGGTTTCCGCAGGCGACGGACTTTGTAAGGCTGATGATGAGGTTCGCAAGCTTGATGAGTTCCACCAGTATCTGGGACATGTAGTTATAAAGCGCTACAACATCGCCCTGGGAGAGCGAGCCTTCATTCACCTGCATTGCGCCGGTCTGAATGAGCCAGATTATCGCAAGGTTGATGATGACGTAGGTGAGCGGGTTCATCAGCGCGGATATCCTGCCGACGAATTTCTGCGCTGCGGTGAGTTCATCATTGCGCGCGGTGAAATTCTGTATCTCGTCCTTTTCCTTGCAGAATGCGCGGATAACGCGGACGCCGGTGAGGTTTTCGCGGGTGATGCCGAGCACCTTGTCAAGCTTTGACTGCACCTTTTTGTACAGCGGAATGCACCACAGCATTATACCGAAAACGACCACCGAAAGCGCGGGGATAGCCGCAACGAAAATCAGCGCAGCCTGCACGTTTATCGTGAAGGCCATGATCATCGCGCCGAATACTACGAACGGGGAACGCAGCAGCAGGCGCAGCGTGAGGTTCACGCCGTTCTGTATCTGGTTCATGTCGCTTGTCATTCTGGTCATGAGGGTGGAGGTGCCTATCCCGTCTATCTCAGTCCATGAAAGGGACTCAATGTGCCGGAAGAGTTCGTGCTTCACCTTAGAGGAGAAACCGACTGCAGCCTTAGCCGCAAAGTACTGCGCGGTTATCGAGAACGCAAGTCCCACGATGCCGAGGCCGACAAGCACGAACACCATTCCGACAACGTAGCCCTGGTCGGAATTGCCGATACCGTTGTCGATGATGGAAGCTATGACCAGCGGAACGAAAAGTTCCAGCAGGGCTTCAAGCAGCTTGAACAGCGGGCCGAGCACGCATTCCTTCTTGTAGCTTTTGATGTACTTCAGAAGTTTGAACAAATAAATTACCTTCCTTTCAATAATGTACTTGACAAAACACAACTTATAGTATATCATAAAAGAAGAATATTTTAAAGATATAGCATACAAAATGCGTATACTTTTTTCGTATGGCAATGATTAGGCTTGAGTATGGAGGCAAAATGGAACTTAAACAGCTGAGGTATTTTGTGACTGTGGCAGAAGAGGGCACCATAAGCGCTGCGGCAAAAAGGCTGTACATGTCGCAGCCGCCCCTCAGTACGCAGATGAAACTTCTTGAGCAGGAACTTGGCTGTGCGCTTTTCGAGCGCGGGCAGAAGCACATTCGCCTGACCGAAACCGGGAAGCTGCTTTACGACCGCGCCCAGAACCTGCTGCGAATGGAAGCCACCATGCGGCAGGATATCGAGACCTGCTCCCGGGTGGAAAAGGACACGATAAGGCTCGGGGTGGTTTCCTCGGTGGTGTGCACGCGCGGCGGCGAGTGGATATCGGGGTTCCTTGCGGAAAACGGGGACGTGCGGTTTGAGATAACGGAATCAAACACGTATTCGCTGCTGGAGAAGCTGCGCGCGGATATAATCCACGCGGCGCTGGTGAGAACTCCGTTTGCAGAAAGCGAATTTGAGGTACACGGGCTTATCCGCGAAAAAATGATGGCAGTCTGCCCGGTCGGGATATTCAGCGGGGAAGCTTCCATGGCTGAGCTTGCAGCGCAGCCGCTGATATTATACCGCAGATGGGAGAGTATTATAATGGGAATGTTCCGCGATATGGGACTTGACCCGCACTGCATATGCATATGCGACGACGCCCGGACCGTGGTTGGCATGGCTGAGCGCGGGGTCGGCACGGCGCTGGTGCCGGAGTCCGCTTCCGGGCTGGTGAACAGGGAATGCGCGGAATGCCTGAAAATTCCCGACTGCCCGATAGAATCGGATATAGTGCTGGTGCACAAGCCGAATGTGTATCTTTCTGAAAGCGTGCGAAACTTTATTGAATATCTGAGCGAACACAAATAAATAACTCCCGGTGCAGATGACCGGGAGTTTTTCGTATTCAAATTAGGTTAAGCCGGCGCGTGTACTGTGAACGTCACCGAGATGGTTTCAACATAGGTCTTGTCGCCGAGTGACATTATCTGCGCGGAGCAGCCGGTGAGGTCGCCGTCAGTGGTGCGCGCTTCCTTGGGGACGCTGGATACCCAGGCGTTGTACAGGTTAACGCGGGTGAAGTGGCTGGGGGGGGGTTAACGCGGGTGCAGTGGCTGTCGCCGCTGGTGGTGAATTCCTTGCCGTCAGGTTCGTACGGGGAGTTGTTGATGAGTATTTTGTCTATCGTAACTGTGTAGCCCGGGAAAAGGTCCTCACCGTTGGAAATACCCAGGGCCGCGAACGCAACGCCCTTTGCAGCGCCGCATTCCGTGAAGTCAAGGCTGACTGTATAGGTGCCCTCGCCGGTTATCAGCGCGTTCTTTTCCTTTATGCCCTTGGTCTTGTTGGTGGGGTCGTAGGTGTCGCCAACGCTGTACGCCTTGGTGTAATCGGAGCTCTGGTACATTATCCACGCTATCGCAGCGTCGTCAGAGGGTGCGAGCTCCACGTCTGCCGTTGCGTTTCCCTCAGCGGATGTGCGGGTTTCGTCGATGCGCTCCTTTGCTGCGGACTTTATCTCATCGACAGATTTTCCGGCTTCGCTGGAATACGCGCGGCTGCTGAACAGTTCCGCAAGCTTCTCGTCAGAAAGAGTGTTGGTGATGCGCTTGTAGAAGCTGCTGCAGTCCCACAGGGCGGGGCAGAAGTCGTACAGGTCGCAGTTGTCCATGAGGTTGGAGTAGAATATATCGGTGTCGTCCTTTATTCCCCCGTTCTTCATCATTACGGCGTATTCACCGATAACAACGCCGTAGCCCTGCTCTGAGAACTTGCTCAGCTTGCTGAAAAGTCCGTTCATCTCGTCGTAATCGCTGGGGGAGCCCCACTGGTTCACGCCGTCTGTGCCGCAGTAATCCCACGGCGTGTAGTAATGAACGGAAAGCAGCAGTTTGCTGTCCGCGGTGTCCTCGGGCATCTTGAAGCGGTCGTCGCAGGTCTTGGTGATGTCGGTGTTATATCCGGCGATGAGCAGGAAGCGCTCCGGGTTGTTTCCACCGAGGGAACGTATCGTTTTTACAAACTCGCTGTTGATCTCGTTGGTAGTTTCGTAGCATTCATCTTCGGTGAGAACGCCCTTTGAGCCGGTGATATTCTTGTCGTTAAGACGGTCGCCGAGTTCCTCGTTGCCCGCTTCGAAGATCAGCTTGTATGAACGGTCTGCGAAATGCTCGCCGATCTGGGTCCACATGGACTTATACATAGCCCACGCCTGGTCGCGCACTGCCTGGTCAGCGGAACCGAACATTCCCCACCAGCCGCCGTCCCAGTGGTCGTTGATAATGACGTACATGTCCGCGTCAAGCGCCCATGTGACTACCTCGTCAACGCGTTCCATCAGACGGCTGTCTATGGTGTAATCGCCGCTTTCGAAGTTCATGCCGTTAGTCCACGCGATGGGAATGCGTATGGTGTCGAAGCCAGCCGCTTTCATTCCCTGAATCATTTCCTGGGTGGTGGTGGGCTGACCCCAGCTGGTTTCAGCAAGCGTGGGGCTGGAACCGTTCAGGTAGCCCTGGTGGTTATAGGCTTCCAGGGTGTTGCCGAGGTTTATTCCGTTGCCCATGGCACGGATCACTTCCAGCGAGGTCATGGCGTTTTCCTCAGCGGAATTCTGCGATCCTTGTGTAGCCGTTGATGCTGTGCCGCTTTTCTGCGCGGTATTCCCGCTGCAGCCGGTGAGCGCCATGATGACTGCCAGCGCGCTGGTAAGCGCCGTATTTCTGATGTGCTTCAAGTACATATGTACCTCCATGTAACGTCTTAAGAAAACGCTGAATAAAGTGAAACGCAAAAAAATCAGGCGTGTGAGTGCGCCAGTTTGAACGGGTCGGTTTTGTTTTGTTCAGCGTTTCCTTTTATATCGCAGTAAAACGATTACATACATTTTAGCATCTTGGGCGTAAAAAATCAAGCGTATTTGTGAAGATTATTTATAAGAAATGCCTAAAGGGGAAAATAGTTATACATCTCGGGAAAAAGGGTTTGAAAAGCAGCACGATATTGCAATTCCCCTTGATTTTTGGGCAAATATGTACTATAATATCATAGGGTGGTGTTTATGCTGAAAAGGAAAAAACCTGCGGAATTGC
>HF989487.1:18542-42667 GCA_000432175.1 Eubacterium sp. CAG:786 | reverse complement strand
GGCTGTTCTATATGAACCTGTTCATTGCGATAGTCGTGCTGATCCTCGAGATTTTCGTGAATATAATCCTTATCGTTCAGGGGACTATAGAGGGTGGCCTGGTACGTCAGGCAATACTGTATTTTCTGCTGCCGTCGGGACTTAATCTGCTTGCGGTGCTAACAGACCACATTTTGATGAAGAAATTTCCGAAGAACAACTGGCTGCTTAATTACACCATGGTGCTGACAGTCGCTTTCATGGGGACTGTCGTAGCGGTGACGCACTATGTGTTTTCCATCACGCTGACGATATTCATGATGCCGGTGCTTATTTCAGTCATTTTTGGTAATTGCAGGCTCTGTAACGTTACTGCGATCATGTGCACGCTGGGCGTACTGCTGGCGGTGATCTGGCGCTCAATAGACGGCGAGGAAGCTTCAAAACTTTATGTTATCCCTGAAATGGTCATTTCCCTGGGCATGGTGCTTATTTCCTACGTTGTGGCGCGCATACTGATCTCAATGAACGAACAGCAGAACAACAAGCTGCTGAGAGCCATCGTGAAAGAGAAGCGCGCCCAGGAAGAAGCAATGGCTGCAAACCGCGCCAAGAGCACATTCCTTGCGAACATGTCCCATGAGATACGCACGCCTATCAATGCCATTCTCGGCGTGAACGAGATGATACTCCGCGAGGAGAAAGACCAGCAGATACACTGCTATTCCGAGAACATAAGGAGCGCGGGTACATCGCTGCTTTCAATAATCAGCGATGTGCTGGATATTTCTAAGATAGAGTCCGGCAGGCTGGAGATAGTCACGAATGAATACGAGCTGAGTTCCCTTGTCAGCGACTGCTGCAACATGATGGCGGTACGTGCACGCAAGAAAAGGCTGGAACTTCTCGTTGAATGTGACAGCGACCTGCCCAAGAAACTCTGCGGCGACGAAACGCACATTCGCCAGGTGGTTGTAAACCTGCTGACGAACGCCGTGAAGTACACCGAAAAAGGCTCTGTCACGCTGAAAGTCACAGGCAGGCGCAGCGGTGAGGAATTCCTGCTCAGTTTTGCGGTTCGCGATACGGGAATTGGAATTTCCGAAGATGATCAGGCGAAGATGTTCGAGCAGTTCCAGCGGTTTGATATGAAGCGAAACCGCAATATCGAGGGCACCGGTCTGGGGCTTGCAATTGTGAAGAAGCTGACTGCGCTTATGAACGGAAGCGTCACTGTTACCAGCACTCCCGGAGAGGGAAGCGAGTTCACGTTCGAGCTTCCGCAGAAAGTTTCTGACGCTTCTCCCTGCGGGGCGCTGAATATCAGCTATTCCGACATCGACACGAATGATTACTCACCGTCGTTTGAAGCCCCCGACGCTCATATTCTGATAGTGGACGACCTGCCAGTAAATCAGCTGGTCATCGTCAATCTGCTGAAAGAAACGCTTATACAGACCGACACTGCCGGCAGCGGAATAGAGTGCCTTGAAGCCGCTTCCAGAAAGCATTACGACCTTATCCTCATGGACCACATGATGCCTGAGATGGACGGCGTAGAGGCGTATCGCAGGCTGCGCGCGGACAGGAACTCCCCCAACTGCGATACCCCGGTGATAATGCTGACTGCCAACGCGCTTGCCGGCGTCCGCGAGGAATACATCGGAGAGGGCTTTGCGGACTACATATCAAAGCCGGTACGCGGCGACAAGCTGGAGGCTGCAGTGCGCAAGTATCTCCCGCAGGAACTTGTTCATGCGCCGTCGTCTGACAGAAAGCCTGCAGGGAGCGCGGACAACGATGAATTCGCGCCGCTGCTGCAAGAACTGCCGGAACTTAACCTGCCGCTGGCGCTGAGTTACTGTTCAGGCAGCACTGAACTCTACCTCGACATGCTGCGTGATTACTGCGGCAGCGGGAGATACGACGAGATGCAGAGCGCTTTCAGCGAGAAACGGTTCGAAGATTACCGGATCTGTGCGCATTCCCTTAAAAGCACGTCAAAGACGGTGGGACTGGAGGGGCTTTCCGAGCGCGCCCGCGCGTCTGAGCTGGCAATAAGGCGGGGCTGCCCGGAATACGCAGTGCTGGACCACGACGACCTCATGCGGGAATATGAAACGGCGCTCAAAGCAATAAGAACATTCCTTGAAAGAAGAGAAAACAATGCCTGAATTTATAGAAATAACCGACCTCAACGCCCCGGGCTGCGAGGTATACACAAAACTCACCGAAGCGCAGCTGAGAAACCGCCTGGAGCCTGAAAAGGGCATATTCATCGCGGAAAGCCCCAAAGTCATCGACCTCGCGATTTCCGCAGGGTATGAGCTGATCTCCATGCTGACGGAAAAACGCTGCCTGGACGGCTGCGCGAGCGGTATAGTACAGCGCTGCGGTGATATTCCCGTCTACCTTGCGCCTGAGGAAGTGCTGTCGCAGATGACCGGCTACAAACTCAACAGGGGAGTGCTGTGCGCAGTGCGGCGCCCGAAACCCCGCTCAGCTGAGGAGATATGCCGTGGTGCGCATCGCGTGGCAGTTCTGGAGAATATCGTTGACAGCACCAATATCGGCGCGGTGTTCCGTTCTGCGGCTGCGCTGGGTATTGACGCGGTTCTGCTCACTCCGTCGTGCTGCGACCCGCTGCTGCGGCGCTCGGTGCGCGTAAGTATGGGAACAGTGCTGCTTGTTCCGTGGGCGGTTATCGGCGACGAGCCTGCTGACTGGCCTGAAAAGGGGCTGCAGCTGCTGAATTCCTGGGGGTTCAGAACTGCCGCTATGGCGCTCAGCGACCGTTCAGTCAGCATTGAGGACCCTGCGCTCGCAGCCGGTGACAAGTTGGCGATCGTGCTGGGAACGGAGGGCGACGGGCTGTCTGCTTCCACTATAGCGCAGTGCGACTATACGGTGAAAATACCGATGTCGCTGGGGGTGGACTCGCTGAATGTTGCTGCGGCTGGCGCTGTGGCATTCTGGCAGCTCAGATGGCATGACTGACCGGAGGCGCCATGTATTTTCTTTATGAAGACGGCGACGTACTTAATCGCCCGGTGGAATGTTTCTATTTTGACACCACGTCCAGATATTTTCCGGTGCACGCGCACTGGCACTTTTATCTGGAGCTTGTGCTTGTGCTGAGTGGAAGCGTGGTGATGTCCAGCGGCAGCGAGAAATTCACGCTGCATGAGGGCGAAATGGTGCTTTTCCACCCGAAAGCAGTCCATTCGATGACCGGGACTGTTGGAGGTTCGGCGAGATATGCAGTCGTGAAGCTTGACATCAACCGAATGAACCTTACCACCAGCTATTCTCCGAAGCTGCGAAGCATATTCCGCAGCGCCGAGAAGAAAGGCATGTGCACCACCTTTGACGCTGTATGCGCTGAAGCCATGGGCGCGCGGGATATATTCGCGCGGTGTATCGACGAGATGCAGCGGCAGGAATACGGGTTCGACCTGGTGATACGCACGGAACTCTACCGCCTGCTGATAGGAATTCTGCGCTACTGGCAGTCGCAGGGGTTCTCGGTGGACAGCGAAGCCTATTCCGAGGACCAGCGGTACGATATATACAATATCACCGAGTTCATCGACCAGCGGCTGGCGCAGGGGATTCAGGTGGCAGAAGTCGCGGAGCGGTGCGGCATGAGCTATTCCTATTTTGCAAAGAAATTCCTTGCGGTCTACGGAAAGACCTGCAAGGGCTACATTGAGGAAATGCGCATCATCAAAGCTGAGGAATTCCTGATATTCACGGACTTTGACCTTGAAAGGATAAGCCGCGAAACAGGATTTTCCGACCCTCCGCACCTGATAAAGAGCTTCAGAAAGCTTCGCGGAATGACCCCGAAACAGTTCCGGATGAGAAATGCGTCTGAAAGATAAAAGCGCCCCGCAGCCTGAACTGCGGGGTGAATTTATGAAAGCTTATATATTTCCGGAAGCCTGTCGAGGGTGACTGCATTCTCGCAGGAATACGCGCGCCGCAGTTCCTCCTGAGAGGTGAATTTGTCAGAACCGCCGAACTCATGCGACCATGTCATGAACCAGCAGAACGGAACTCCATGTTCAGTCAGCGCGGGGACGTCAGGTATCGTGCCTGTCTCGCCGACGGCGCAAAGCTTGTCAGCCGCCGTGACTGTGCGGAGTTCGTCGCATTCGTGCGCGAGGTCGGTGTGCTGGTGCTCGGGTGGGTATAAATCGCGGGAGATAACGTCAACCACGTCGTCGCCGGGGTAATTCTCGGCTTTGGGGGAGTTGTGCACCCATATCAGGTTGTGAAGTCCGTGCTTGTTAACAAACCGGTCGAACATCAGCCGGAACAGCTTTTTGCCTGACTCCGCGCCGTCGCGCCCCCACCAGAACCAGTCGCCCTCCGATTCGTGGAACGGACGCCAGAGTATCGGTATATGCTCGTCGCAGAACGGGCGCAGCAGTCCCGCCATGTAATCAAGGTCGGACAGCAGCGCAGTGTTTTCAGGCGTGCCGGGCGTCGCTGCCTTTTCTGCGCTGAAATCGGTGTTCTCCGAGAAAAAGGACTTGTCCCTGCCGCCAAGCGGTGAGAACCAGTGCCAGGTGAATGTTATGATACCGCCAAGCTTTGCCCAGTCCCATGCCTTTTTCAGGGTTCCCTGTGCGGCGCGGACTTCCTGCATGCATTCCTCGCCGGAAAGGTCGGGGCGTATGTTCGGGGAATAGCCGAGGAGTTCAAAGCCGCACAGTGCGGGAAGCTTTCCGGTCACGCTGCGGATATACTGCAGTTCTTCCTGCGGAATGGACTGCGTGTGCTGCCCCAGAAGTATTTTCTTTCCGCGTATCTCTTCAAGGTAATCCAGCAGGCGCTGTGCTTCCGGCTGGATATTCGGGTCAACTGATCTCATTTAACGCTCCTTACTCCGGTGATGTCCTTTATTACTTCGCCCGCGATTATCAGACCGGCTACGGACGGCACGAATGCGTTGCTGCCGGGCACCTGGTTGCGCTGGGTACATTTGCGGGCAGTCCCGGGAGGGCAGATGCAGTGCTGCTTGCAGCTTATCGCCATGTCGTCCACCGGGGTCATGGGTTTCTCGGTGGAATACACGACCTTAAGCTTGCGGATACCGCGCTTTTTCAGCTCATAGCGCATTACGCGGGCGAGCGGGCAGACTGAAGTGCTGTAAATATCCGCTACCTGGAAGCGGGTGGGGTCCACTTTGTTTCCCGCGCCCATGGAGCAGATTATCGGCGTGCGGCACTTGTTGGCGTTCATCACGAGTTCGATTTTTCCGGTCACGGTGTCGATGGCGTCAACAACATAGTCGTACTGCGTGAAATCGAACTGGTCCGCGGTCTCGGGCATGTAGAAAGTCTTGTAGGTGTTTATCGTCATGTCGGGGTTTATCTCGAGCAGGCGCTCTTTGGCAACGTCTATCTTGAGCTTTCCGACTGTCTTTCTGGTCGCGAATATCTGACGGTTGATATTGGTGAGGCACACTCTGTCGTCGTCGATGAGGTCGAGGGTGCCTACGCCGCTTCTTGCCAGGGCTTCTGCGGTAAAGCCTCCTACGCCGCCTATTCCGAATATCGCAATGCGGGAATTTGCAAGTTTCTCCATTGCCTCTTTCCCGAAAATAAGTTCTGTCCTTGAGAATTGATTAAGCATTTCTGGCTCCTTGCTTATAAAACATATCGTTACGATATATTATTATAGCTTATCTGCGGGCTGTTGTCAATACATCTTGGAGAGTTTTTTGCGAATTAGCTAAAAAAACGAATTGTTGATATCTACAAATCCGGTGTACCCTATTTGTTATTTCCTACAACAAAAAATCGAATGTAAACAACACGTGCGTTACATATCGCTAGGCTTATGAATATTTCACAGAAATATATATCTTAATTCAAAAAAACTATTGATTTATTTCAAATTTTGTGATAAAATAGTGATAATACAGTGCTGTAGTAACTTAATTGAATATACGCGGCACGATCGATAATTTACTTAAATTACTTAATAATCGTTAAGGAGGACCTTCATGTCCCCGAAGCTAAGTGAACTCATTACATTATTAAAAGGTCACAGGGTGTTTATCCAGACGCATAACTTCCCGGACCCTGACGCCATTGCCAGCGCATACGGTCTGCAGGTGCTGCTGGAGCGCTTCAAGATACCCACGACCATCTGCCATCACGGTAATATCGAACGCACTGCCACTGCAAACATGGTAGCTGAATTCGGCATCAAGATGACTGTGGCGTCCGACCTGAAGGATATGACCAGCGAGGATTACATCATCACGGTGGACTCTCAGAAGGGTAATGCGAATATCCTTGACCTGGTGGGCGATGAGGTAGCCTGTATCGACCATCACCCGACATTCTGCCCGGCAGATTACAAATACAAGGATATACGCATCGTCGGCAGCTGTGCAACGCTCATCGCTGATTATTACATGTCCTATAAGATGGATATGCCCAAGGATGTTGCAACGGCGCTGCTTTACGGCTTGAAGATGGATACCGCTGATTTCACCCGCGGTGTGACTGAACTTGACATCGACGTTTACCGTTATCTGTTCCCGAGAGCGGACAACCAGCTGATACGCAGGTTCCAGAGCGGAGTTATTCAGTATGACGAGCTGGAAGCGTTCGTGGATTCCATGAAGAACATCGATATTTTCAATGGCGTGGCGTTCGCATTCCTGAACTTCCCGTGCGCCGACGCTTTTGTCGCGACTGTTTCCGACTTCATACTCAACCTTGACGTCGTGACTTTCGCGGTGGTGTATTCCCGAAAGGAGAAGGGCTTCAAATTCTCGGTGCGCTCTGAACTCGATGAACTGAATGCCGGGATTATCGCAGAAGAAGCGTTGAAAACCGTTGGCAGCGGTGGCGGACACCGTTCCATGGCAGGCGGCTTTGCAGAAGAAAACAAGGTGCTCGATATCAGCATAGACTTCAACCGGGTTATACAGAACCTGTTCCTGGACGTTATCGACAAGCTTCGTCCCCAGGCTGAGGAGCCGAAGGAAGTCCCCGTTGAGGAAAGCACGGAAACCATGGACCTTGAATAAAATTAAGCGGCGCATTTCACGATGTGCCGCTTTTTTGTGCAAATCTCTTCAAAGTGGTTGAAATTTTCACGGAAATGTGGTAAAATATAGAGTGAAAATTCATGCGGGAAATTCCCGCGAAAGGAAAGATAAAATGAACATAGCAGTTGTAGGATTAGGACTTATAGGCGGCTCCTTCTGCAAGGCGCTGAAAGCTAATACGTTCCACCATATAATGGGTATAGACGCAGACCACGAAACCGAAAAGAAGGCGCTTGAACAGGGCGCAGTCGATGAGATAATCGACGAGATGCGTCTTGGAGAGGCAAATCTGACTATCGTCGCACTTTACCCGGTTCCCACGGTGGAGTTCGTCAAGAACAACGCAGACCGCTTCAGGAAAGGCTCCATTGTCATTGACGTAGGCGGCGTAAAGGGCTACGTAGTCAGCAGATGCACGCCGGTGCTGGAGGAAAAGGGAGTGTACTTCCTTGGCACTCACCCCATGGCTGGCACGGAGAATTCCGGGTTCGACTATTCCAAACCGGATATGTTCGTTAAGGCAAGCTATATTCTCACGCCGACCGAGAATACCCCGCAGATAGTGGTTGACCTTGTTTCCACGCTGGGCAGCTGCATGGGCTTCGGGCAGGTAGTCATTGCGACTGCGGAACAGCACGATATCAATATCGCGTTCACGTCGCAGCTGGCGCATGTGGTTTCCAATGCGTATGTAAAGAGCCCGTCGCTGCTGCGTGCGGACGGCTTCTCTGCGGGAAGCTTCCTTGACCTGACCCGCGTCGCAAAGCTGAACGAGGAGATGTGGAGCAGTCTGTTCCTCTGCAACAAGAACGCTCTGCTGTTTGAGATAAACACGATAATCGAAAAGCTCACTGAATACCGCGACGCAATGGTTAACGACGACAAGCCTACACTGAAGGAACTCCTCAGGGTCGGCAGGGAGCGCAAGGAAGAGAGCATGAAGTACTACGGGCAGGAGAAGGCGCTGAATGGCTGATAAACAGGGACCCGGTATCGCCTATATCGTTTCGCTGTGCGGAATAATGAGCGGTCTTGCGGTGGCGCTGATGTTCTGCCTTGGCATGATACCCGGGTTTGAATACGTCAGCCCTATGGTGGCTGGAGTTCTCATCTGGGTCATAAGGGAACGGCTCGGGGTGCGTTACGGGTTGGTAAGCTACACGGCTGTCGGGCTTCTGACAATGCTGTTCACCGCAAATTACGAAGCGAGCATGATGTTTATTTTTCTGCTGGGGTATTACCCGATAGTAAGGCAGTATATCATGAAGATAAAGGCCGCTGTGCTCCGCTGGGTGGCTAAAGTCGCCCTGTATGCGGCTGCTGCGGTTTCCTGCTATTTCGTACTTATAAACCTTTTCGGCATGAGCCAGCTGCTGGAGGATATGGGCGAATTCGGGCAGTACGGTCAGTGGGTGATGCTGGGACTGGGCGCAGTCGCTTTTGTGCTTTACGACCTTTTCCTGGGGCTGTTTTTCCCGTTCTATGAAAAGGTGCTCAAACCAAAGATTTCCAGGCGTATGAAATAAATTTACAAGGAGATATACTATGTCAGAAAGAATACCACAGAGATGCGATATCCCTGAAAAGGACAAGTGGGCTATCGAGGACATTTACCCCACCGACGCCGCGTGGGAGCAGGACCTTGTCAAAGCCAGGGGATATGCTGAGAAGATAGCTTCCTATAAGGGGCTGCTCAGCACTGATTCCGCAAAGCTGCTGGAGTACCTCAGGCTGGACGACGACATGACCGTCGTGCTTGAAGCGCTGGTGAATTACGCCCAGCGCAGGAACGACGAGGACACCCGCGACGCTAAGTACCAGGACATGGTGAGCCGCATGGAAATGCTGTTTGTGGATATTTCCGGCGCTTCTGCATTCGTGACTCCGGAGCTGCTTTCCATCGACGACGAAACGATGGAGCGTTTTTTCAGGGAGCAGCCTGAAATGAAACTTTACCGCCTGTGCATCGACAGAGTGCGCCGCAGACGTGCGCATATCCTTTCAGAAGCCGAGGAGCGCATAATGGCTCTTACGGGGGAAATGACAGGTTCCCCGGATAACATCTTTTCCATGTTCAACGACGCGGACCTGAAATTCCCCGACGCGACCGACAAGGACGGCAACAAGCACCAGGTAACTCACGGAAGCTACATTCCGCTGATGCATTCCAACGACCGCGAGCTGCGCAAGTCCGCTTTCGAGAGCCTTTACGGCGTGTATGAGAACTTCCGCAACACCTCTGCGGCAGTGCTTTCTTCTCAGGTGAAGTGCCTGACTTTCCGCGCGCGTGCAAGGAACTACGAAAACACCCTGCAGGCTGCGCTCGATGGGAACGAAGTCCCTGTCGAGGTGTACAAGCAGCTTATCGAGGCAGTTCACGAGAACATGCATTATATGTATAAGTACGTCAAGCTGCGCAAGAAGCTGCTGGGAGTGGACGAGCTCCACGCATATGACCTGTATGCTCCCATCGTCAGCGATATCGAGGTGAAGATACCGTTTGAGCAGGCAAAGCAGGAGGTCTATGACTCGCTGGCGCCTATGGGCGAGGATTACCGCGCGATATTCAGCCAGGGAATAAAGGACCGCTGGATAGACGTTTACGAGAATGAGGGAAAGCGCAGCGGCGCGTATTCCGCAGGTGCAAGAGTTCACCCCTATGTCCTGCTGAACCATAAGGACACCCTTGACAGCGAATTCACCCTTGCGCACGAAATGGGTCACGCTATCCATTCGTATCTTTCCAACAAGAACCAGCCGGTCGTTTATGCGGATTATGTGATTTTCGTGGCTGAGGTGGCTTCCACCTGCAACGAAAGCCTGCTCATGCAGCACCTTTTAAAGATAACCACCGACAAGAAGCGCCGCGCTTATCTCATAAACTACTTCCTGGAGCAGTTCCGCACAACGCTTTATCGTCAGACTATGTTCGCAGAGTTTGAGCTGATGATAAACGAGAAGGCAGAGAATGGCGAAAGCCTGACCGCCGACGTTATGTGCGAACTTTACAGAAAACTCAACCTGCTGTATTACGGCGAGGATATCGTCATCGACCATGAACTTGACATGGAATGGGCGCGTATCCCGCACTTCTACTACAACTACTATGTATATCAGTATGCAACGGGATTTTCAGCCGCGATCGCGCTCAGCCAGCGAATTCTGAAAGAGGGCGCGCCTGCCGTCGGGGACTACATCGGCTTCCTGAGCGGCGGCTGCTCCAGGGATCCTATCTCGCTGCTCCGCGGCGCAGGCGTTGACATGACTTCCACCAAGCCGGTAACTGACGCGCTGAAGCTTTTCGGCGAACTTATCGACGAGATGGAAGAGCTGATGAAGTAACGCATGCCGGATATCAGAAATCTGCTGCAGCCGTACCTTTCGCTGTTTTCGGGCAGGCTGGACAAAATCGCCTGCCTTGACAGCACGCTGAAATGCGTTGTTGGCTGCGAGATGCTTCCCGAGGGAGAAAATCTGCTGTCCTATCTTGCAGAAGCAGTCCCGAACCCGATGCACGATATTACGGAGGCGTCGTTCTACCGCGACGATAAGTACTGGTGCTGCCGCATAATGCCGGTGAAGAATTCCGCTGGCGAAAGCGACGCGTATATCTGCGAGTTCATTTCAATAAAGGAAGCGCAGAATATCGCGGAGAGGGCAGACCTCGCTTCCAGCGTGCTGCCGCTGTTCACGGTGGTGGAGTCCAATCTGTCGAAGATATGGGCAGGCGCTGAAAAGCTGCGCGGGACACTGATGGGGAGGGAGGATTTTCCTGCCCTTTCCGATGTGCTGAGCGTGGAGCAGTCCGTTATGAACATTTCCACCGCTTCAAAGAACGCGTTTGAATACGCGGGAATGCTGCTGGACAAGAACGGCAGCCAGATAATGGACATGGGCGCACTGTGCAGATCCCTCGGAGAGCGGTGCAATGCCGCGCTTGCCAAATGCGGCAGGCACGTTGAGGTGTTCGTTGAACTTGAGGAGCTGAATGCATTCGCTGACAGCAGAAGGGCGACGGTGGCGCTTGTCAACGCCATTCAGAATGCGCTTTTGTATTCCCCGGAGGATACCTCGCCGGTGATGACGGTCTACCAGACCACTGTGCACAAGCGAAAGTACATCGAAATAAAGATCGTCAATGAGAACATAATGTATACCCGCGAGGATTTCAGGGACAGGCTGGATATCAATTTCACATACCAGCGGCTGGGATTCGGCATTCCGATAATAGAGCGGTTCGCGAAGTCCTGCGGGGGAACGTTCTCGCTGAACCACCGCGGTGGAAAGGTGGAAGCGATACTTGATATCCCCTGGGTGGAGGCGTTCCCCGGGCCTTACATGCGTTTCGATACTCCGGAGATCGTGCCTTATGTCACCGACCTGCCCGATATGCCTGAGCAGATGATGCTTGAGGTGGTGCGGTTCTTTGGAGAAAAAACCGACATACACAGCTAAAATTCAGTGAGTTTTCACGCCGTGTTCATATTTGTGGGTTATAATCATTAGCACAGGGAAACAGTGCTGATAACGGCGTTCTTGAACAGAGCGCCTGATTTCAGCAGAAAAATCTATTGTGAAAAGAAACAGTTTGTGGCTTAATTGAAATAGGAGATGATATCATGTACAGAATTCTTGTTGTTGACGATGAAGAGAATATCCGCGAGGTCATCAAGGAATATGCGGAGTTTGAGGGACACCAGGTATCCGAGGCGTGCGACGGCATGCAGGCGGTTGAAATGGTGAAGAACAACGACTACGACATAATCATCATGGACGTTATGATGCCGCGCCTGGACGGATATTCCGCGTGCAAGGAGATACGCAAGATAAAGCAGATTCCGGTGCTCATGCTTTCCGCTAGGGGAGAGGAGTACGACAAGCTGTTCGGCTTTGAGCTGGGCATCGACGACTATGTTGTCAAGCCCTTTTCGCCGAAGGAAGTCATGGCGAGAGTGAACGCGATAGTCAAGCGGAATTCCGCTGCTGCAGCGCCCGCTGCGCCTGCGCCTGAAACGGTGAAGTTCGGTGGGCTGGAGATAAACTTTACCTCCCGCGACGTGTATATCGACGGCGTAAAGGCGAACCTCACCCCCAAGGAGTACGACCTGCTTTTCTACCTCGTTCGCAACAAGAATATCGCGCTGACCCGCAACAAGCTTCTCGAAGAGGTGTGGGGATACGACTTCTTCGGAGACGACCGCACGATAGATACACACATAAAGATGCTCAGGAACAATCTCGGTCCGTATCGCAACTACATCGTCACACTACGCGGAATGGGCTACAAATTCGAGGCTAACTGATGAAATTCCTCAGGAGCATTAAATTCAACGTCTGGGTGCGCTTTGAAGCGATAGTCATTGCAATGCTCGTTTTCACATATGTGTTCCTGATTGCTATGTTCCCGATGTTCTATGAGTGGATGAAATCCTACGAGATCGCGGAAGCAATGGCGTATATAAAGGCAAGCTGGACTGTCAGCAACGATAACGGCGACGATTTTAACGCGGCTGTCACCAGAATTGCGTGGAAGAACAAAATGTACATCGAGCTGACTACGCCGTATTACCGTGGCGTGGTGGATTACCTCGGTGGAAGCCAGTCCATGTACCAGCTTGACAAGACGCAGTATCGTCAGGCGGCGCTGGATTCTGACACGGGCATATATTACGAGAAGTTCCGCGATGAGCGCGAGAACAACACAGTCCTCACCATGTGCACCTATATCGGCGACAAGGACGACCCGGACGCGTTCATATTCATCTGCAGCTATATGGAACCGGTCGGCAGCACGATGGCGATTTTCCAGCGGCAGTTCCTGTTCGTTGCGGTGATAATCATGATGCTGACGGTGTTCATCTCGGCGTTCTTCGCTAGCAGGCTCACAAACCCCATAATAAGGATAAACAAGCACGCCAAGGAGCTGCCTCAGGGTAAGTTCGACGCCACGATCGACGACAAGGATTTCAACGAGATAAAGCAGCTTGCGGCGACCCTGCAGGACGCTTCCAGGGAGATAGCGAAATCCGACGACCTGCGCCGGGAACTCATGGCGAACATTTCCCACGACCTGCGCACTCCGCTGACTATGATAAAGGCATACGCAGAAATGATACGCGACCTTTCCGGCGATAATCCGGAAAAGCGCGAGCGTCACCTTAAAGTCATCATAGACGAAACGGACCGCCTTTCCTCGCTGGTCAACGACATACTTGACCTGTCGAAGCTGCAGGCGGGCGTTACAGAAATGAATATGTCGGTGTTTGACCTTTCGGAGCGGCTTTCCGGTGTGATTTCGCGCTTTGATATTCTCAAAGAGAACGACGGAATAATCATTGAGCTCCATGCCGACGACGGAATAATGATAAATGCCGACGTAACAAAGCTGGAGCAGGTGGTGTATAACCTCATCAACAATGCAGTCACCTACACCGGCGACGACAACACGGTCATCGTTAGGCTCTACCGCAAGGAGCCGGGGCTTATGCGCTTTGAAGTCACCGACCACGGCGACGGCATCGCTCCGGAATATCTGCCCTACATATGGGACAGATACTACAAAGTCAGCGAGCGGAACAAGACCCACAAGCGCGCCAAGATGGGCAGCGGCATAGGTCTGTCTATTGTAAAGAACGTGCTGGAGCAGCACGGGTTCAGGTACGGCGCCGACAGCGAGGTCGGAAAGGGGAGCACTTTCTGGTTTGAAGCGCCGGAATACCATGAGCAGCCCGAGCCGGAGCCTGTAAGACAGTCCATCAGGCTGAGAAAGAACAACGACGACGCGGACAAATAAAAAAATCCCCTGCACGATGAATGCAGGGGATAGCTTGTCGAAAAAGTCGATTTGTGCCCGCGAAGCGGGTTTTTAAAATTCTTTTTTTGCCACGGGTTACAGGGGGATTTGTGTTATACAGTGATATCATGCCCGAAAACGTGCATTATTCCGTAGCTCACCGAATATAAAACACCATTCAGCGACCCGTCAGACGCGGGCTGTGCGAATATCGGCGCCATTCCGTGGGAAAGCGCGAGGTAATCCGTTAGCACGACTGCAAGCCATACCGCGTAAACTGCAGAAAGCACCAGCACAGCCGTGGCAAAGAAGCGCTTTGCCCGCGGCATTGGTGGAAATCCCCCGGACCAGTGCGAAAGTATCTTACCAAGGAGTTTGACAAGCCCCCAGAATACGACCAGCGCGCAGGGAATAGAAACAGCCATGCATAGCCATTCGTAGAAATTCAGCGGAACGATGTAGAACAGCGGACTTACCAGCCAGCACGCCCCGCAGAACACCACAGGGACCGCGATAAGCATTGCGATATGCCACTTCCGGAAAGGCTTGCACACCCTGAACAGGACCCCGTACAGTACGCCTGCCGTGAGATAGACTGCCATAACGGAAAGGCTTTCCTGCGGAATGGTGAAGATATTCTGCAGGACCAGTAGCGCGCCAATTCCGAGCACGACGGTCAGACCACCCGGGAGCGCTTTTTTCAGCACGTTTGCAATGAAACTGCCCTTTACAAGTTCCTTGTTTGGCTCCAGCGCCAGCAGGAACGACGGAGCGCCGATGAACAGCGCGCTGAGCAGCGTAAGCTGGATAGGCTGGAACGGGTACGCGGACGATGAGAACAGGAACACTACCGCCAGCAGGAACGAGAATATCGTTTTGACGAGAAACAGCGCCGCTGAACGCTGAATGTTGTTGATACAGCGCCGTCCCTCTTCTACTGCGAGGGGCATTGACGAAAAGTCGCTGTCCAGCAGAACAAGCTGCGAAACGCACCGTGCTGCGTCGCTCCCTGATTGCACAGCCACTGAGCAGTCGGCTTCGCGCAGGGCGAGTACGTCGTTCACGCCGTCGCCGGTCATCGCGACCTTGTGTCCGTGCGTTTTCAGGGACTTCACCAGCGCCAGCTTGCGCGACGGCGTGACTCTGCCGAAAACCGTGTATTTCTGCGCGGCGTCGTCGATCTCATCGTCGGAGAGGGAAGAGAGGTCAACGTAATTCCCGGCGTCGGGGAGCCCGGCTTTTGCAGCGACATTCGATACCGTCACCGGGTCGTCGCCTGAAATAACGCGAAGCTCCACCCCCTGCCTGCGGAAATAATCCAGCGTAGACGGCGCGCTATCGCGTATCTCGTCGGAAAGCACCACCAGCGCCTTTGCCGAAAGGGAAGCGGGCAGCGCCCTGTCCGGCAGCGCCTCATTGCTTTGCGCCAGAAGAAGCACGCGCATTCCTTTCTGTGAGTATTCGGTGCAAATCTGGCTTATTTCGGCGTATTTGTCGGCTGAGAGAACGAAATTCGGCGCCCCGAGGACTAATGTTCCAGCTTCCTTAAACTGCGCTGCGCTCCATTTTCTCGCAGAGGAAAACGGCTCGGTTTTAATGCAGTTCATTCCGGTGCCCTCTGAGAATTTCCGTGCGACCGCAGCCATTGTCTGGTTTTCGGCGCCAAGTGCGGAAGAAATCGCAGAAAGCGCCGGCTCCGGCGAGAATTCCTCATCAAGCCGAATGACTTCCGTTACCTGCATGTTGCCGGTTGTAATAGTGCCGGTTTTGTCGAGGCACAGCACGTCCACACGGGCAAGGCTCTCAACGCAGTAGAGGTCCTGGCAGAGAGTGCGCCTGCGTGCGAGCCGTATCGAGCTTACCGCAAGCGCAATGCTGGTGAGCAGCACAAGTCCCTCGGGTATCATGCCTATTATAGCGGCTGCGGTGCTGGTCACGCTGTATTGAATGTTCTGTCCCGCGACAAAAAGCGCTTTAGAGAAAAGCACCAGTGCAAACGGAAGAATGCACACCGATATCGTGGAAATGATCTTGTTTATCGCGTCCATCATTTCTGAACGGCGCTTTTTGGATCTCTTTGCACCTGCGGCAATCTTGTTGGCGTAAGCATTGGCGCCTACCGCGGTGGCTTCTGCCTTTCCGTTGCCTGAAACGACGAAACTGCCGGAATACAGCGCGTCCCCCGGGCGCTTGAGTATCGTGTCGCTTTCGCCGGTGAGCAGGCTCTCGTCCACCTCTATCTCGCCGGAGGAAAGCACACCGTCGGCACAAAGCTGCCGCCCCGCTGCGAGGAGCATTATATCTCCGGGCACTATCTCCGAAACCGGCAGGATCTGCTCTTCAGCGCTTCTGAGCAGGTGAGCTTTAGGCGCTGAAATAAGCGAAAGACGGTCGATGATGCGTTTTGAGCGTATTTCCTGAATAATGCCTATCGCGATATTGCAGAGAATGACGCCCATAAAGAGCATGTTGCGGTATGCTCCCACCAGGAACACTAATACGGCTATAATAACGTTTATCAGGTTAAACAGCGTGAATATATTGTCCGCGAGAATTTTCCCGACGCTTTTTGACTTGACTGAGGAGTTGCCCGCGTTTTCTCCGCGGCTTATCTTTTCGGCAGCTTGTTCATTGGAAAGACCGGTGTTTGTATCTGTCATATTTCCACCCCCTGGATTTCCTGCGGCTGTTACAATATAGTATATCCCTACCGAAAGAATTTGTCAAGCGCGCTGGAATATACGTCACATAAATATCACATTTGCCTAAAAAATTACCATGCACTGTGGGACAGTACATGGCAAAGGAATTAAGGAAAAAAGCAGGCGAACACTATATCCGGTGAAAACTCACCGAAAATCAAACGCTGCGTAGGACGTAGGAAAGGTAGATTTCGTCCACGTCAGCAAAACGAGTTGTCTTATTCAGCGAGCTTTGCGCCGAGTGCCTTGCATTCGGCGAGTGCAGCATCGTCGGGGGCTTCGTTGACGATGAGCCCCTCGTCGTTGACAAGTACTGCGCCGTCGTTCTTTACGCGTTCAGCCCATTCGCGCATCCATTCGCCGTCGCCCCAGCCATAGGAACCGAACAAAGCAACTTTCTTGCCGGAAAGCTTGTCCTCGTTCTCAGCGAAGAACGGCTCAAATTCGCTCTCTTCAAGGTTTTCCGCACCCATAGCAGGGCAGCCGAAAGCGAGTCTGTCATATTCTGCAACATCGCCGGAAAAATCGGAAACAATGAAAAGTTCAGCGCCGGCGCCCTCTGCGACTGCCTTTGCCATTGCCTCTGTGTTTCCGCTTCCGCTCCAGTAAATAACTGCTGTTTTCATGATGATATCCTCCTTATGATATCTTCAGGGCACGGTAAATATCCTCGCCCTGTTCGAGTTTTCTGCAAAGATAATCTCTGCATTTGTCGTAGGCCGCGAATTTCCTGCGGGCGCTTTCCACGCTGCCGTAGACCTTCCAGCAGCCGCACAGCTTGTAGTTGCAGCCGCTGTTCTGTACAAATCCGCGTACGTCCTCCACCGGGTAGTCAAGAAAAATGCCTATCTCATGCGGGAATTCATCGCGCGCCGCACGCTGTGAGAGCCTTTCGAGAGCCTGCTCAAGCGACATGCTTTCTGCGTAGCCGTATTCGCTGAGGAGTTCCCTTGCTTCCTTGCAGCTAAGCCGTTCAGCAAGCTTGCCTTCGTTGTATACGAGTATCAGCGAGCGGTCACGGCAGGCGCATTCCTCGCGCAGTACCTTTATTTTCAGACCCTTTGCGGCAGCCCTGCGGTTGAACCTGCGCGCGTTGCCGCTTATGTCGAATTCGCTGCGCGACAGCGTGAGCAGGCTTGCACACTTTATTCCGAGTAATGACGGAGCGGTGTGAAAGGCGAGCTTCTTTTCAAAACGCCTGCATTCTTCCGATGACATAGCTTTCTCCTATCTTCTGCCGATAATTATGTATTCATTCGGTTAGAATAGGCTAACAAACAGACAAAAAACATAGCGGAAAATATCCGCAGTGCGTTAGCTTTCCCTAACCACATATATAATACCACAATAAATTTGATTTGTCAAGTGGTAAATCACGTGATCGTGAAAAAAGCGCCCTGCCGGATCAGGGCGCCGTCTTTATGCATGCGAAAGCTCCGGGAACATCAAACGGTTTCGCTCAACGTCCTTTATCGCGTTCCCCATGAAGAACAGCCGGTAATCATTGCCGCCGTTATACGGAGTGCAGCTGAACATGCCGGCTTCCTCTGGGCAGGGCGTGAAACCGAGGTCAAGCGCGTGGAATTCCCAGCTGATGTGGGATATCACCGCTGAGAGTGGAACGCGCGAGCGGCTCACGACTGATTTCAGGTGGAGCGTGCCGCCGTCCCTCTCCATCACGGCAAAGCAGTCTATGTCCTCTGCATAATACACATCGGACAGGTCGGCGGTGTAGAACATCTGAAGCGAAAATCTGTTCAGCTGTTCCATTACGGAATATTCCGC
This sequence comes from Eubacterium sp. CAG:786, assembly GCA_000432175.1. Lineage (GTDB taxonomy): Bacteria > Bacillota > Clostridia > Oscillospirales > Ruminococcaceae > CAG-115. The sequence continues at coordinate 24,333 of HF989487.1, read as the reverse complement.
ACCGCTGCGTACAGCTTCGATATATTCCGCGCGCAGCCTTTCGCCCTCAGCTTTGCGGAATGCGCCAGCACTAACGGCGTCCCTGCGGAATTCCGGACGGAGCGACCAGCGGTATTCGGTGGCTTCATGGAAGCCTAGTTTTCTGTAAAACTCCAGCGCGCCCAGATTCGCGAAGAGGTAAAAACCGTCGCACTTTCCATCAAACTGTTCGAGAATGCGCCTTATCAGCGTTCCCGCAAGCTTTTTATTGCGGTGTTCCGGGTCGGTCATTACAGTGCCTATCTGAATGTAATTCCGCTGAACGCCGTTCTGCCGGAATTTCATGATATTTGCGGAGGCGTTCGACAGCATTTTGTCGCCCTCCACGAATGAAAACGGGATATAATCGCCCTCGCAGAAACCACCGCGCACCCAGTCCTCAAAGTCGAAGAAGAACGTTTTTCGGGTGAGTTCGTTCAGCATGCCTCGCTGATCGTCGTTATGCATGTAGTTTGAAATAAGTTCCATTCAACACCTCATTTTTTGCTGCGCCATCTTTCCAGCGCGGTTGAGTTCACTGGCTGAAAAGCCACGGTGCGTTACGGGGGATAATTTCAGCGTTTCTTGTCCTGCTTCCTGATTTTTACCTCGGGGACTGCAAGGTTGTCGAAAACGACGTCGCCGTTTCCCTCCGGGGTTTCCTCCTGGTCGTCAGTGGTGCTGACCTGTGAATTGACGTGCACCTCCGGGAATGCCAGGTTGTCTGAAAAGTAGTCGATCTTCTGCTTCTTGTCTTTCATGATTACCTCCGTTAAACCGCGTCAGTTAAGGAAATTGATAAAGAAAGTTATGACCAGGCTGTTGATGAAATCAGCGAACATGCTTCCAACGATGGGGACCAGCAGATACGCCTTGACAGACGGCGCGAATTTCTCCGTGATAGCCTGCATATTAGCCATCGCATTAGGAGTTGCGCCCATGCCGAAGCCGCACACCCCGGCGCTCAGCACAGCCGCGTCGTAATCCCTGCCCATGACGTTGAACACCACGAAGTAGGAAAACAGCGCCATGATTATCACCTGCGCCATCAGCAGAACCACCAGCGGCAGCGCGAGTTCAGCCAGCTGCCAGAGTTTGAGGGTTATCATAGCGATACCGAGGAACAGCGAAAGGCAGATACCTCCGATGTCGTTTATTTCGCCCATATGTATATGGAACTTGCCGGTGTATTCGTCGATGTTACGCATGAATGCAGCGACTATCATCGAGCCGATATATATCGGGAATGTCATTCCTGTAAGGGAAAGCGCCCATGAAACTATGGTGCCGATACCCATTGCAATAGCAATCTGATATGCAGCCGGGGCGTACATGCTGACGGAACGGTGATGCTTCTGCTCCTCTTCTTCGAGGAGCGTTGCGTCTTCCGTTACGACGTTTTTCATCAGGTCGTGCCTGATTATGAGCCTGCGCGCGATAGGGCCTCCCATCAGCGAGCCGATGATAAGCCCGAATGTAGCCGCAGCCGTGCAGAACGTGGTCGCGCCTTCAATGCCAAAATCCTCCAGCACCGGACCGAATGCGCCGGAAGTCCCGTGACCACCGACCATGGGGATAGAACCGGTGCACATGCCAATGAGCGGGCTGATGTCCAGCACCTCAGAAAGCCCGACTGCCGCGAGGTTCTGCACCACTATCAGCGCGAAAAGGCACACCAGGAATATAAGCAGACTAAGCCCACCGGCGCGCAGAACTTTGATGTTTGCCTGAAATCCCACCGAGGTGAAGAACATGACCATGCAGACGTTTTTCAGCGTTTCGTCGAAGCTGAATTCCACAATGCCGAAAACGTAAAGCAGGCAGGACGCCACCGCGAATATTATTCCCCCCACCACCGGCGCGGGAATGCAGAAAGTTTCCAGAAAGCGTATTTTCTTTTTCAGGAAACCTCCCACGAACAGAACTCCCACCGCAGCCGCGAGAGTCTGGTACATATCAATATTGAGAACGTGCAAGATGTGACCTCCTTAGTCGTTGTGCGCAGTGAACGAAATTCCGCTGCCAGTGGCGGACGGGTCCGTGCTCACCGTTAACCCGACGCTTTCATAGTACCGCGCAGCGCCCTCGTGGAAGCTGCACGGGATACCTACGACAGCAAAATCCAGATCGGGTTCCTGCACCTGCACGGTGTATTTTATGCTGCCGCTTTCGCTGAACAGCATGGAGGTTATCTTCTGTATCTGTTCCGCATTCACCCTGCTGTCTGCCGTGAGCACAGCCTTTACCCCAACCGTGGGAATATCAGTTTCCAGCCCGCGGTAAGTTCCTGCGGGGATAGTCATGCTGAAATATCCGTCGTATATGTCGGTCATTGCGCTGATGGTGCGCTCGTCCAGCGGGAGCACGGTTATATCAGTGCTTTCAGCGAGTTCAGTCACCACTGTGGAGGGTGCGCCGAGGACTACGAAAAATGCGTCGATGTCGCCTTTTTCCAGCGCGGCAGCAGACTCCGCATAGGACATGTTCACCTTTTCAACGGAATTTGCTGAAATTCCTGCGGAAGTGAGCAGATAGTCCGCATTCTTTGCCACTCCGGAGCCTGCTTCGCCGACGGACATTTTCTTGTCCTTAAGGTCGGTTATTTCGTCTATCCCCGAATCGCTGCGCACTATTATCTGGAATGCCTCGTAATACAGCCCCGCGACAGCTCTTACGCCGCTTACAGGCTCGTTTTCAAAATCACCGGTTCCGCTGACTGCTTCTGCGAGGACGTCGCTCTGCACGATGGCAAGGTCAAGGAAACGCTCTTTCATCAGGCGCATGTTTGCCTGAGAGCCTTCAGTCTTTTTGACTGCCAGACCGCTTTCGTCCAGTTCCCGCAGGGACGTGCCGTATTGGTAGTATATGCCGCCGGGATTGCCGGTGCCGAGCCGTAGTTCCGGGAGTTCACCGCAGGCGCTGAGCAGGGTCAGCGGGACTATTGCTGCGGCAGTGAGCAGCATTTTCTTTATGTTCATATTAACCGCCTTTCAAATTGAGTGCAAATAAGATTATACCATAGATTCGTGTGGATTTCAACCCCCGGGTTTAATGCGGAGAGCGCCTTTGCGGTATTCCGACGGGGTGACGCCGGTTATTTCCCTGAATTTCCGGTTGAAGTTCGAGAGGTTCCTGAAGCCGCACTCATATGCGATTTCCGATACGCCCAGGCGCGTTGTTTCCAGCAGGCGCACTGCGGCGCGGGTGCGTACCTGGTTCACGTATTCCATTGCGCCGGTGCCCGCAGCCCTGCGGAAGCAGCCCATGAAGTAGCTGCGGCTGAGGTGCGTTATTTCCGCGAGCATGTCTATGGTTATATGTTCCGCGTAATTCCGGTTGATGAACTGTATTGCGGGTCTGATGAGTTCTGCGTTGCCGCTGTCCGTTTCCTTCAGCGGGAATATGTCCCCGCTTTCATAAAGCAGCCAGAAGAACCGCATGAGCTCGCTTTTCAACAGCATGTCGAGCATTGCGCTGTCGCCTTTCGCGCAGGAGAATATCTGCTCCGCGCAGGTGCGGAGTTCCGCGTGATACGGGTGGTCTGCGCCAATGCGGCTGCATATACCGCATTTTCCGCTCAGGGGTCTGATGTATTCCGCGGCGCTGCGGTCGGTGTCCTGCGCGCCAAGCATGGAAGCCCCGAAAACCAGCGTGTCATATGCGCAGTGCCTGTCGCCGTCACGGCTGACGGAATGCAGCATATCCGGCAGGAAAACCACGATATCCCCGGCAGAAGCGGTGAATTTCTCGTCCCCGCAGATGAATTCCGCGCTGCCCTCGCGGATAAAGTTCAGCTCAAATTCCGGGTGCCAGTGCAGCGGGACATTGGAAAAGTACCCCGGAATATCGCACTTGTAGTAGCTGAACGGCTTGAAGTCGCTGCTGTGGTCTCTCTGTTCCTTTGAAGCGGTAACGTTCATGCTTGTCTTTCTCCAAAAGTACTATAGTATCATTATTGGGTATTTTTTCAGTAGAAAAATAGGCTCTTGTGTAGTATTATATCATACAGAGAAGAAAAAATCAACCCGCTCAAGGAGGAAACAAATATGAACAGACGACCCGAATGGCTGGACAATGCAGTATTCTATGAGATTTACCCGCAGTCTTTCTGCGACAGCAATGGCGACGGAATAGGCGATATACCCGGTATCATCAGCAAGCTTGATTATATTGCGGAACTTGGCTGTACCGCGCTGTGGCTCAACCCGTGCTTTGATTCACCGTTCGGTGACGCGGGGTACGACGTTGCGGACTACTGCAAGGTAGCGCCGAGATACGGCACTAACGACGACCTGGTGCGGCTTTTCAACGAAGCCCACAAGCGCGGAATGCACGTGCTCCTCGACCTTGTGCCCGGTCACACTTCCTGGAAGCACCCGTGGTTCCTGGAATCGATGAAAGCCGGGCGCAACGAGTACACAGACCGCTATGTCTGGACCGACAGCATATGGGAAGAGCCCACCGGTTACGGCTCCCTGAGAGGAATTTCGGACCGTGACGGAAGCTGCGCGGTCAACTTCTTCACGCACCAGCCTGCGCTGAATTACGGCTACTACAAGCCGGAAAGACCCTGGCAGCAGAGCATGGATTCCGAGGGCGCGCTGGCTACAAGAAATGCAATGAAGGACGTTATGCGCTTCTGGCTTTCAAAGGGCTGCGACGGCTTCCGCGTGGACATGGCAGGCTCCCTTGTGAAGAACGACGAGAACGGAAAGGGCACGATAAAACTCTGGCAGGATATACGCGGCTTCCTTGACGCGGATTACCCCGAGGCAGCCATGGTATCTGAGTGGGGCGAGCCGGACAAGAGCCTGCAGGGAGGCTTCCACATGGACTTCCTGCTGCACTTCGGGCCGTCGCATTACAACGACCTCTTCCGCTATGGAGAGCCGTTCTTTGAGGGCAGGGGAGACTGCAGCGAGTTTGTCAGGAAATACATCGAGAGCAGCGAGAAGTCCGGTCATAAGGGGCTTATCTGCATTCCCTCGGGGAACCACGATATGGACAGGCTTGCAAAATGGGTTCACGGCGACAGGCTGAAAATCGCGTTTGCGTTCCTGCTTTCCATGCCCGGTGCGCCGTTCATTTATTACGGCGACGAGATAGGCATGCGCTATGTAGAGGGGCTGACTTCCGTTGAGGGCGGTTATGGCAGGACTGGTTCCCGCTCGCCCATGCAGTGGGACGACGGCGCGAATGCAGGATTTTCCACTGCTGACGCGGATAAGCTGTATATTCCCCTCGACCCTGACAGCGACCGTCCGAATGCGCGTGCGCAGTCTGCCGACCCGCATTCACTGCGCAGCGAAGTTAAGAAGCTGATCTCTGTGAGAATGGCGGAAAAGCCGCTCCAGAGCCTTGGCGCGATAGATTTCGTCCATGCCGAGAAGAACGGTTATCCGCTCGCATATATCAGAAGTTCCGAAAACGAGCGCATTCTCGTGGTGCTCAATCCGTCGGAGAACGAGGCTTCATTCGCATTTGACGGAAATGCTGCGGAAACGCTCTACAGCCTTGGGTCAGTTCAGCTTGCAGATGGAAAAGTTACTGCGGCTCCCTGCTCAGCGGCGTTCATCAGACTCGCCTGAATATAACGACGCCCCGGGATTTTTCAGAAGTCCCGGGGCGCGCTCTTGAATATTCTTATGAAATCTGCTATAATGTTCTTAAGGTCACCTCTAAAAACCTTGTTTGAGTGAAAATGTGTATAGCGCACCGCCTGCTTCGTCAAACCTCCTCGTAAGGCATACAGCCTTACTTCGTCGGCTTTTCT
>HF989487.1:0-18479 GCA_000432175.1 Eubacterium sp. CAG:786 | reverse complement strand
GGTTTTTAGATGTTCCCATAAGGAGTGAAATAAATGAGTGAATACATGTTCTATTCCGGCAGTTCGCCGATGCCAATGGAGAAATTCTCAGCGCTGTACCGCATAATGGAATACTCATTCCCGCCGACGGAGCGCGGAAGCGAGCGGTTTCATTATTCCGAGTTTGAGCGCCGGGAATTCCGCTGCCTGTGCTATGAGCCAGAGGGAATTCCAGCTGCGTTCATGAATTACTACGACCTGGAAAAAAACGGGCTTGTTTTTGTTGAGCACTTTGCCGTTGATGAAAGTCTGCGTGGGCAGGGAAGAGGTTCTGACATGCTTCAGAGGTTTATGGAGCATTACTGCAGTTCGCTGATAGTGCTTGAAGTGGAACCCCCCGAGGGTGAAGCCGAGCGGCGCAGGATAGCGTTTTACCAGCGCATGGGAATGCACCTGAACGACGGTGAATACTTCCAGCCGGAATTTTACGGAAAATGCGCCGCATTACCTCTGCGGCTGATGACGAACCGTCCGTTGAGCAAAGCGGATTTTGACGGCGTGATGAGCACTATCCACCGTGAGATATATCGCAAGTGAAGCCATAATATGACAGTAATAACCCCGGGATATCTGCAGAAAATATTCCGGGGTGATGTGTTTTGAAGAGATTTTTTGAGGGAATGCTCTGCGGATTTCTGAATGGATTTTTCGGCAGCGGGGGAGGAGTAGCCGCAGTGCCGATACTGGAATACGAGCAGCGAAATTCCGGAGAAGCGCCTGTGGACACCGTGCGCAGCTCTCATGCAAATTCAGTCGCGGTGATATTTGTGCTCAGCCTGACTGCAGCGGCGTCGTACTTCTTCAGCGGCGGCATTGACGTTAGTGAGGCGTGGGGGTACGTTCCATGGGGAGCGGCTGGCGCGGTTGCGGGCGCGCTGTTCCTGAGGAAAGTGCGTGCGGTGTGGCTCCAGCGGCTGTTCGGGGCGCTTATCTGCGCGGCTGCAGTCAGGGGGATTTTTACATGATACAGGCAGTTGTTGGCGTGCTTTCCGGCGTTGTTGCTTCAATGGGGCTTGGCGGCGGGTTCGTTCTGCTTATCTGGCTGACTATGTTCCAGGGAATGCCCCAGCATGACGCGCAGGGCATAAATCTGCTGTTCTTCCTACCCATCGCACTGATTTCAGTGGTGATGCACTGGCGCGCCGGGCTGATAAACAGAAAGCTTGTGCTGAGCCTTGTCCCGGGTGGAATTGTCGGCGCAATACTCGGTACCCTCGGTTCGCAGTTTATTGGGAATGAACTGCTGCGAAAATTGTACGCGCTGTTTCTGCTGGCGTTCGGTCTGCACGAATTGTTCAGAAGTCCCCCGCGGGAAAAGCAGTCGGGCAGGGATAAATAAAAGGTAACCTCTAAAAACCTCCTTCACGGCAGATTTCTATGACTTATATTTTAGTGTAAGGTAACCTCTAAAAACCTCCTTCACGGCAGATTTCTATGACTTATATCATCTGCGTCGTTGTCAAACCTTGAAATACATACAGTATTACTGCGGTTTGACGCCTAGCATATGATACAAGTCATGTACGAAATCTGCTCGTGTCCCGGTTTTTAGAGGTTACCAACAAATACCCCGATCTTACGACCGGGGTATTATAGGTTGTGTAAGTTGAGCCAGAATTACTTGAGCTCGATCTTAGCGCCAGCCTCTTCGAGCTTAGCCTTGATCTCCTCAGCCTCTGCCTTGGAAACGCCTTCCTTAAGGGTCTTAGGAGCAGCCTCAACGAGCTCCTTAGCTTCCTTAAGGCCAAGACCCATAACGTCCTTAACAGCCTTGATTACGCCCATCTTAGCGTCACCGAAGGAAGCGAGAACAACGTCGAACTCAGTCTTCTCTTCAGCAGCAGCAGCGCCAGCGCCAGCTGCAGGAGCAGCAGCAACAGCAGCAGCGGAAACGCCGAACTCTTCCTCAAGTGCCTTAACCAGCTCGTTCAGTTCGAGAACGGAAAGAGCCTTAACTTCTTCGATCATAGCTAAAATCTTCTCAGATGCCATTTTAGTATCCTCCATAAATAAATTTTGATGTGCGCTTTTCACGCAGTAAGTTTGTCCTCGTGGTCAGCGCTCAGGCTGCCAGTCGGAATGCCGCAATCAAGCGGACTGCTCTTCGTTCTTCTTTGCGATCTCGTTGAGTGCGATGGCAACTCTCTGGATCGGGGACTGAAGCATGAATACGAGCTGAGAAAGCAGGGTCTCCTTGGAGGGCAGCTTAGCGTAAGCCTCAACCTCTTCCTTAGAAATTACCTTGCCGTCGATGAAACCGAGCTTGATAGCGAAAGTGCTGTCGGGAGCCTCGGTCTGCTTGAACAGGAGCTTGGGGGCAATGATGATGTCCTCAGCGGTCAGAGCGATAGCTGTTGTGCCGGAAAGTGCGGGCTCAAGTCCCTCGATCCCTGCGATCTCAGCTGCACGCTTTAACAGTGTGTTCTTTACTACGAAGTAGTCAACGCCATTATCACGCAGATCCTTACGGAGCTTTGTGTCGGCCTCAACAGAGATACCCTTGTAGTCAACGAGAACACCGCCGGCTGCGTTCTTGAGCTTTTCAGCTAAGTCAGCAACATAAGCCTGCTTCTGTTCGAGTACGCTTTTACTAGGCATGTTAATTCACTCCTTTACTAAATTTGCGCTGTTCAGTTCAAGGAGAGCAAGAAAAAAATCCCCTCTGTCAAAGAACAGAAGGGAGGTGATTTTGATCTCATTCCCATTCCTCGGCAGGCGGTAATACCGTTAGAGCCTTTCGACTGCCTGCTGTCTTTAGAACAGCATATGTATTATACCACACAAATTTCTGTTTGTCAAGGGTTTTAGCAAAAATATTTTAAAATTATTTTCAAAAAATCACTTGACAAAACTGGTCTATTGTGATAGACTTAAATCAGAAAAAGGTCTATAATGATAGACCAAGAGGAGGTCAGAAATGGAGAACATCAAAAAACTCCCCGAGAGCGAAATGAAGCTGCTGGAGATCATCTGGAGAGATGAGCCCGTCAGATCCGGCGACCTGGTGGAAAAATCCTTTGCGGAATACGGCTGGAAGAAATCCACCGTATACACGATATTAAAGAAGCTTGTCACAAAGGGACTTGCGCTGAATGAGAACTCGGTGATAACCGCGACTCACCCGCGTGACGAGGTGCTTTCTGAGCGTTCAGAGGACGTTATTGAGCGAAGCTACGGCGGTTCGCTGCCGCTGTTCCTGACGGCGTTCCTGAGCCGTGAAAAGCTCACCCGCAGCGAGGCCGAGGAGCTGAAAAAGCTTATAGATGAATACACGGAGGAGGGCTGAACATGAAAGAATTTATGGACGCGCTTATTAATATGAGCATTTCCGGCGCCGTTATCGCAGCTGTGATAATGCTGCTCAGAATTCCGCTGAAAAAGGCGCCACGGCGCTATTCTTACATGCTGTGGGCAATTCTCGGGATACGGCTGTTGTGCCCGTTTTCGCTCCCCAGCCCTGCAAGCCTGTTCAACCTGTTCAGCGCGAATTCCGACGGCGGCAGGGTGACTTTCACAGCGCCGGCTAACGTTGATACGGTAACAGGGCAGCAGACCACGGTGAATGTCGTGAATAATGCGCCAGCAGCCGTTCAGCCCGTGAGCGATGGCGTTGAACTATACGACATACTTTTCTGGGTTTGGATCGCGGGCGTGGCAGCGTTCATTCTGTGGAATGCAATTTCCTGCATAAGACTGCGCGGGAAAATCTCCGGCGCCGTTCACCTCCGCGAAAATATCTGGGAATGCGGCAACATCGACACCGCGTTCGTAATGGGCGTTTTCCGTCCGAGAATATACGTACCTGCCGGGCTGCCCGGGCGCAGCTGCGACCTCATCATAACTCACGAAAAAACGCATATACGCCGCCTTGACTTCATCGTTAAGCCGGTAGCGCTGCTGGCTCTGTGCCTTCACTGGTTCAATCCGCTGGCGTGGGCTGGATTTTTCCTGATGGTGCGGGATATGGAGATATCCTGCGACGAACTTGCCGTAAAGGGACTTGACGTTGAAAGCCGCAAGGAATACGCAAACGCGCTGCTCAACATGTCGGCAAAGCAGAACCGCATTTCCATGAACGGAGTCCTGGCTTTCGGGGAAAGCAGCATAAAGCAGCGTATAAAGAGCATTCTCAACCCCAAGAAGCCAGCGCTCTGGATAACCATTGCAGCGGTAATACTCATCGCAGCCGCAGCAGTTTGCCTGCTGACAAACCCCGGTAAGAAGCCGGAAAGCACGCCGGAAGTCACACCGACGACCTCAGGGGCGAAGCAGACCATTGAAGCTTCGTCAGTTTCTCCCGAGCCGGAAGCCACATCTGCGCCGGAAACCACTACCGCACCGCCAACTCAGCCCGACCCGGTGGAAGTCCCCGAGCTTGATAAAACCAACGCAGAAGCTACCGTGAATACGCTTCTTGGCAGCGCTTCGCTGAATGAAAACACGGACGGCAGCCTTGATTTTTCATTCACCGTGCCCGGGGTGATACCGACGGCTGATGACGGAAAAACGCAATTATATCTGACGTTGAACGCTTATTATTATGTCGGCGGTGGAACCTTTGAAAGCAAAAGATACCTTGACTGGGACGCTTCTCTCAAACCGGGCGAAGTGTGGAATGCGACCGTGCTTTCTGCCGGTGACGACCGCGAATTCCAGTCGGTCATGCTTCGCGCAGCGTTCATGACCGAGGTGGAAGAAAGAACGTATTCGGAGTATTACGGTGATTACATTGAAGTCGACCGTGATACAGATACAGCCAGCATTACGCCGCCTGAGGTTATCATCGGCGCGCCTGATTTGAAATACCGCTTTTCCGGCGACAGCTGGACGGTAACTTTCAGCCAGCTCCCGGACGGGATAACGCTCAGCAGCAGTAAACCTGATGAGCATAATCCTGGCATTCCGGCTGTGGAAGTACTGAAAGACGGCAGGCATGTAGGGTATTTCAACATGATGCAGTTTGGTACAACGCATGCAGGCTCCCTGGCGCAGGTAGATACCTCCGCAGATACAATGCCAATGCAGATCTATTCTCCAATTGGCCTGTCCAGCATGGTGGATTACAGCGCGGGATACCGCGTGGTTTCCTCAACGGAAACCGGGGCTGCTGCGATAGCGTTCCCCGAGTTCCGGGACGGCGGCAGCTCACAGTGTGCGATGGCTTACGATATTGCGCAGGTGCCGTATTTCGCGATATTTGGACTTGACGCAGGCACGCTCACCGAAAAGGAACTCTCAGATCTCGCGGCAGGCATTACCATCACGGCAGACTAATTATACGGGGCAGGCTTCGGCTTGCCCTTTTCTGCATCTTATTCAGCGCAGTTTCCGCTTGACCTTTTTAATATAAGGATGTATAATGTAGTTGGGTGATATTATGGAAAATTTGGTATATGCTATACCTTTGATCGTTGTTCTGGCGATAAATATTCCTGTTTGGGTTCTGATTGCAAAGAAATGCAGAAAGAGAAATGAATTTAAAAAGGTGCTCAGGCGCGGTGCGGTCCATGTTGACTATAAGCCTGAATTTATCGCAGAACTTATGTTTTCAGTTGATCACCAACGGCGTCTGTTTCGTCCGGAGCTGTTTACAGACTGCGCAGTCATACCGTTCAGCAAGATACGTTCTATCCAATTGAAGTATAATGTTCATGTCGATGTCGATGTTATAAGACCGGGGTCGACTATCCGAACTTTTATAGGCGGTGCATTGATGGGGACGGAAGGCGCGATATTAGGCGCATGTTCCGGCAAAGCAATAGAAGTGACTAACGAAAATCATTATAATCACAGAATCGTGCTGAAAACCACGCTGCCCTGGCTTGAAACATTTGAGATACCTTTCTCCCAAAAGATGATAATGAAAATATACAGAAACGGAAAGTGCAAACGCTGCCTGACCAAAACCATGGAAAATGAAGTCAGGGAAGAGGTAGCGAAAATACAGCGCGAACTCCGCAGAAAACCCGCAAACCCGCAGGCAGCCAAGCCGGACCCGGTGAGCGAATTGCAGCGGTACAGGGCGCTGCTTGACGATGGGACGATAACTCAGCAGGAATTTGACGAGATAAAGCGCAGACTGCTGGACGCGGTAGGAAAATGAAAAGGAGAACGCATGGGATTTTTGCATATTTATTGCGGCGACGGGAAAGGGAAGACGACGGCAGCCATCGGGCTTGCAATAAGGGCGGCCGGCGCAGGAATGCGGGTGCACATTATCCAGCTGCTGAAAGGCACTGACACGGCTGAACTCGCGGTGCTGCGGAATATACCCGGCATAACGCTGGAACGCTGCGAGCGGAATTACGGCTTCTGGTTCAATATGAGCGAGGAAAACAGGAACGCACTCCGGAGCTGCCACGATGAAATGCTTGCGAGCGGCTACGGAATGGTTCGCAGCGGAAGCGTTGACATGCTGATCATTGACGAGTTCAATGCGGCGTATTCGCTGAATGCGCTCGACAGACGTGCAGCAGAAGCATTCCTGACCGAAAAGCCCGGTAATGCTGAACTTGTGATAACCGGGCGCGACCCCGCGGAAATATTCCTGCAGTCCGCTGATTATGTAAGCGAGATAAAATGCATCAGGCACCCGTATGAAAAGGGGATTCAGGCGCGGCGCGGCATTGAATACTAAAATTAGAGGTGACTTTCTACAACATCACGTGAAAAAACCTCCCCTGCGCTGGCAGGGGAGGATAAAGACAATTTAAATCAAACAAGCTATTCTTTTCAGAATTGCAGAAGCGTCCATGGCATTGACATTTCCATTGCCGTCGAAGTCGCACATAACTGAGTTCGCAGATTTCGCCTTGCCTACTATCTGCTTGAGTATCGCAGAGGAGTCCAGCGCGCTGAGTATGCCGTCGTTATCGGCGTCGCCCGGAAGGTCGCTGAATTCGCACACCATCACGACATATTCGCCGGCCGCGTCAGTTCCGGAAATGATTACAGAGCCGTCCTTGCCGACTTTTACGCAGTCATGGAACTGGAGGACTCCGTCGTTCATCTTATAAACGTTTGCAAACTGTTCTGCAAATGCATCGCGGAAGTTTAGCTTCAGCTGCGCCGGAACGTTTGTGCCATCTACTTTAAGATTGACTCCGAACACGCCGCGGAGTGAGCTTCTGTCTGCATTTCCGTTGGATATCGCAAGCTCAGCCGCAGAAACTGTGCCGACATTCTCACCGTGTATTACCCAGCTCTTAACGCTGTCATACACAAACTCCACAGTGAGTTTTTTGTCCTTTATAACGCCTACGACCTTTTCAGAAACAGTGGTGTTGCCGCTTAGAGATATATTCGCGGTGCTGTTATCTGGAAGCTTGATAAGATAGTTATAGGTATCATCCCAGTTAAATTCCTGAGAGACAGGTCTGGTGTGTATTCCGCCACTTCCACCGCTGCCGCCGCTTCCACCAGAACGCCTGGTAAATTCAGCAGTTGCGATCTCGCTGTCGTGGCAATTTTCTTTAATTGCAACAGCCTTTACGGTCGTGCCTTGCGTGATAGTAAAGGGAGCCGTGTATTTAATGCTGTTCGCCGTCGGATCAGAGCCGTCGATGGTGTAGAAAATCGTTGCGCCTTCCTGCGCCGTAATGCTTACCTCAACGGAACCTCTGAACGTGCCTCCGTTGGGTGTGATAACAGGAGCGTCAAGCTTAGAAAGATCCCTGATGGATACCGTAAATGTTTCAGAGAACTTTGCTCCGTCCGCGCGGGCAGGGTCGTAAACGCCGTCTTCGGCGGTGTATGTAACAGTTACTTCAACCTCGGAGTTGTATGCGGGGAACTCTCCGTTTGCGCCGTAAAATCCGCCTGCAGAAACCCTTGCGTCTGTCATAGGTACGGTTTCCGTGTCGCCGCTGTTGTAGGTGATCGTCAGTTCGCCGCCCGAGAGGTCAAGATCCTCGCGGTATTCGTAGTCTGTCCTGGGCAGATTGCTGATTTTTACGCTGTCGATATAATCGGCGCTGCAGTTCATCTCCTTCTCAAACCTGACTGTGCCGTCCTTAAATTCAATGTCGTTCGCCTCGACATGAGCCTTCAGCGTGATCGTCTGCGCCTTGTGCGAAGCGGGGTCAAAACCCGATACTTCGTCGTAAACCACCTTTGCAATCACTTTCCTGCTTCCGTCAGTGCTGGTGATCAAAGCCCTGCTGGAAAGCGCGGTATCGTCCGTAACGGAGCTGTCCACAAAAGCGCCCTCAACGTTCGGAGCATCGAAGTTTTTATCGCGAGTGGCATTGTTTAACGCTTCAAGAAGCTCATCGGCGCTTTTATAATCGCCGTAGCTTATTGTTGGGAGTTCGCCCAAAAGCTGAGGCTCGCCCGCCTCGATCTTCATCTTTTCAATCTTTACGGTCTGCTCGGTGCTGACGCTGTAAAGCTCAATTTCCGTAGGTTTACCGTCCGCGTCGAGATTTCGGGTATCCTTAAGAACAACGGACGCACCGGATACAAATTTGTACTCGTTGTTTGCCCCCTCGGCTGAATTAAATGCGAGCTGCTGTTTACCGGTTACATCGGCGCCGTTCATGGTGAAGATCTGTACAGCATTACTAAGTTCAAATTTGCATATGTCTGATTTTGCGTCGTTGCTTGTTTCTACCGACATCGCCAAACCGCCTGACACGACTTCTGCGTTCATCGCATAGGTGCCGTCGTCATTCTGAATACCCGAAATTATCGGTCTGGGACCTTTAAGCTGATAGAACGTCCACTGACCATAATTCTTCCACTTATCCTCATTCCAATACAATTCCTGCGCGCAGCCGTAGAGTATGCAGTGGTCGTCCTTGTCGTAGAACTTTATGGACTTAAACTCAATGCTTGAGTATGACTGATCCTCAAGCTCCATCCAGAACTTTCCGCTTGCCATTTTATCATTATCAAGAGAATATTCCAGGTCGCCGGAATAAGCCTCATTTTTCACAAGTTGACCGATTTCAACCTTGTTGCCGTTTTCATCGTACCCGCCGAAACTGAGGGTTGCTTTCGCAGGTATACAAGGAAAATCCTTGGTTGCATTGAAGTCTTTGATATCAACGCTCAGTTTAAATCTTACCGCCTGCTTCAGCGCAGAGTTTTCCTTTGAAAATTCAAAATCATAGCCTTTTCGGAAATTGTCCTTTCCTATTTTGACTTTGTCATCCCCCAAAATACCGTAACCGCCTCCGGAAGTTTCATCATAATTGTAAGTGTAAGCGTTTGCTATCACCCCCATGCCCACTGTAACCGTTAGTTACAGCCGCCTTGTTTACGGTAACGGTTACTGCCTTGACAGCCTTTGCGTAAGTATCGGTCTCAGCCGCTGTGATTTCAACGGTCGCCGTACCAGTTTTCAGAGCCGTGATTGTTCCGTCAGCCGCAACGCTTATTATATCATCGCCTGTTTTTACTGCGTAGGAGATCGCACCGTCGCCGTTTATTGTTGCTGAGATTTTACCTGTTTCGCCGTAGGTCAGGGTAACGTCGTCTGCCGTGATGGTCTGGGTTTCCTTGTTGCTGACTATCAGCGTGCCGTTTGTGTAGCTGAATGTGTAGTTATCGCTGTCAGCCACGCCGGAAACAGTGATCGGGAATTCGCCCGCAGTCTTTCCGTCAGCCGCGCAGGAGATAGTCACATCTATCGGGAGCGCATCGCCGTTCACAAGACCCGTAACCTCGTAATCATAAGCGGGGAGGTTATCGCCGACCTTTATTGTGTAGCTGTTTGCTATAATGGTTACAGAAACCTTGCTTACAGTAACATTGACCGTCTTGGTTGACGGGGCGTAATTTGCGGTTTCCGCCGCTGTGATTTCAACGGTCGCCGTGCCCGCTTTCAGAGCCGTGATAGTTCCGTCAGCCGCTACGCTGATAACGTCAGAGCCAGCCGTAACTGCATAGGAAATCGCGCCGTCGCCGTTTTGCCGTTTATGTAGCTGAATGTGTAGTTATCGCTGTCAGCTGCACCGCTTACTGTGATCGGGAAAGTACCCGCTGTATTGCTGTCCGCCGCTGTGCAGGAAATTGTAACCGTGATCGGGAGCGCTTCGCCGTTCACAAGCCCTGTAACTTCGTAATCATAAGCGGGGAGAGCCGCGCCGACCTTTATTGTATAGCTCTTTGCGGTTATCTTGACAGCCGCCTTGTTTACGGTAACGGTTACTGCCTTTACAGCCTTTGTGTAAGTATCAGTTTCCGCCGCTGTGATTTCAACGGTAGCCGTACCGTGCCCGCTTTCAGAGCCGTGATAGTTCCGTCAGCCGCAACGCTTATTACATCATCGCCTGTTTTTACTTCGTAGGAAATCGCGCCGTCTCTGTCAGTGGAAGCTGTGATTTTTCCTGTTTCGCCGTAGGTCAGAGTAACGTCGTCTGCTGTGACGGTCTGTGTTCCCTTGGCGATAGTGAACTTCCAGTCATCTGCTGTGAGGTCGTGGGCGGATTTGCAGAAATCACCCTCGGCAACGTCGATTTTTACCGTGTAAACGCCCGCGTCTATCGGCTGGGCCTCAGTGTCGCCGGCGTAATACTTCACGGTGATTTCGCCAACGCCTGTTATACCGTCATTCGCGGTTACAGTTGCTTCCTTTGCCATGCCGTCGTAGATAAGCGTTGTCGGCTCAGTGAAAGTGAAATCGTCCTCTGTGAGGTCAAGCTTTGCAATGGAGACCTTGCAGGTCGCCGTGCCGCTTGCGATATACGCCGAATTTGTGCCGTCATATACAAGCATGAAAGTCTTGTCGCCTATGATTTTTATTGAGGGAATGACAGCCTCAGCCGTGGTATTATCGAAAATATCCATGCTGTCAACAACGGGTTCGCCGTCAACGGTAACTTTAAAGCTGCCCTTGCTTTTTGTGACTGCGGTGGTATCCGCCGCAAAATCAGCCATGCCGTCAAACTTTACAAGAGCCGAAACGTTGAATTTTACATCATCGCCGTACTTGTATTCTGCGTTTTTGTCGGCAGGCTCGATAACAAGCTTGGTTTCGTATTTTACCGAGGGCTTGTCGTCTGCAAATACAGCCAGGTCGGGATAGTATGCAATGCTGTTTTCCTTGTCGATATTCTTCTTGCTCCAGTCTGCGCCAAAGCCCATTGTTTCAAGCGCCTTGCCGTCCGTCATCTGGAACGTTGTAAGTCCCGTTGCAGAGCCATCAACATCGCTGCCTTTTATTCCGCCGACCGTGCAGATATCCTTGTTGTAATAGCAATTTGTGATAGTTCCGCTGGGGTTATATCCGCACACGCCGCCGATCTGTCCACCGTTTCCTTTGACTGTGCCGGCGTTATAGCAATTCTGAATCGTGCCGCGATAATTATCTCCGCACACGCCGCCGACATACTCATCAGTTCCGCTGACTGTTCCTGTGTTATAGCAGTTCTGAATAGTGCCGCCCTTATTATTATATCCGCACACACCGCCGACACACCTGGTCCCGCTGACCGCGCCGGTGTTATAGCAGTCCTTAATCGTGCTGCCAGAATAATTATATCCGCACACGCCGCCGATATTTGCACTTGACCTGCCGGTCCCGCTGACCGCGCCGGTGTTATAGCAATTCTTAATCGTGCCGCTATTATGTCCGCACACGCCGCCAACATCATTATCTCCATTGACCGCGCCGGTGTTATAGCAATTCTGAATCGTGCCGTAATTATATCCGCACACGCCGCCAACATAATTGTATCCGTTTATCTCAGCGTTTTCAACGCCGAGATTCATTATTGTTCCTTTGTTTTTTCCGAACAGACCTATGTTGTTTATGTTCGGCTTGTTTATTGTGAAGTTCGACACGGTATGCCCGTTGCCGCTGAATTTGCCTGTGAAAGGTTTGGCGGAGTTGCCGATAGGAGTCAGCTCTGTGCCGTCCTCAAAAACAATATCATTGCCGAGAACATAGTTTTTGCCCCAGCTTGTTTTGTCCTCGCCGATAGCCTTGAACTGATCCGCCGTGGTGATTTCGGTGAAGCGCTGCCATTCGGAAGAATCGCTTGTGCCGAAATTGTAGACCGGGATATCCGGTGTCGCAGCTGAACCTACACCTATAAGGCTCGGATAAGTATAAGTTATTGTGCCGAACCTGCCTTCCGTGGCCTTTACACCGAAGGATTTGCCAGGTTCCCAAACGCTCTTTTCAAAGCCTGCAAGGTTGTCGAGCGTGCCATTGCAAAGCTCCTCGGAGGTAAGTCCCGTTGCAGAGCCATCAACATCGCTGCCTTTTATTCCGCCGACCGCGCAGAAATCCTTGTTGTAATAGCAGTTGGTGACAGTTTCATCGTTGCTGTATCCGCACACGCTGCCGGCACTGTTTTTCCCGTTGACTGTGCTTGCGTTATAGCAGTTTGTGATAGTATTGTTGTAGCCGGTGTTAAATCCGCACACGCCGCCGATAACACTAATGGTTCCGCTGACAGCACCGGTGTTATAGCAGTTCTTAATAGTGCCGTAGTTATATCCGCACACGCCGCCAACCCTAACGGATCCGCTTATCTCAGCTTTTTCAACGCCGAGATTCATTATTGTTCCTTTGTTATATCCAAACAGACCTATGTAGCTTTCTTCCGGCTTGTTTATTGTGAAGTTCGACACGGTATACCCGTTGCCGTCGAATGTACCTTCAAAGTAATTATTCTCTCCACCTATCGGCGTCCATTCATTTTCACCGAGGTCGATATTGGCGGTCAGCTTGAAAAATTGGCCTGAATAGGTTTCGCCTTCGTTTACCGTTTTTGCAAGGTTAGCGAGCTGTTCGCCGTTTGCTATCTCGAACGGACTTGCTTCCGAACCGTCGCCGCCAAATCCTGCGGTGGTCTTTCCGTCCCATGCTGCGCTTGTCGTTATGTCAAGCGCGCCGAAATACAGCAGCGCCGCCACAAGTACAGCAAATACCGTAAAAAACAGCGCTATTGGTTTGGTTAGTTTCTTTGCCACCAAAATTCCTCCTTATATTTCTGTGCAAATCAGAACTGACTGTTTTAATTCTGTCAGAATCGTACAGAATAATTTCCCTTATATTATAGTGCATTTTTTCCAGGTTGTCAATAGACGTGGAACCAATAGCATAAACGCGTAACGAATAAAATCGCCAACATGGAACGAACGGGCTTTCGTTCCATGTTGGCGCTGTTTTTATCGGGGCAATGATGCACAGTTATTACACTTTATTCCATCAGCTTTTTCAGATACATCAGTATCGCTTTTTCGCCGACTGTCTTTTCGACCGAAAAATTCGTTTCATAACCGTTTAAACGGTAGCCACAGCGGCTATCGCCCATTTCATTGATGATTTAAGTTTCATTATAACCTCCTAGTGTATTAATGCCTGTTATCCGTACCTTTTATATTATACATTTATTTTTTGGATTTGTCAATAGACATGGAACCAATAGTGTAAACATGTAACGAAAAAATACCAACATGGAACAAATCGGTTTTCGTTCCATGTTGGTGCTTTTGTTTGGGTAATTCTGTACAGCTAATACATTTTATTCCATCAGCTTTTTCAGATACATCAGTATTGCTTTTTCGCCGACTGTCTTTTCTACCGAGAAATTCGTTTCCGATATATCGAACAGAAGGCAGCCGCAGTGTCCCTTGAACGTAGGGAAGCAGACTATCCGCAGATATTTGTCTATCTCGGGGCTGTAATCGACTATTTCAAGAGTTTCGCCATACAGCACGGAATGTTCGTAGCTGCGCAGCCATTTTGAATCCATGTTGGGGAAAATGCTTCCGAACGTGTTGCCGACAAGTACGTCCAGCGGGCATTCCTCAAGCTTTGCAAGCGCCTCGTTCCCATAGCGGAATATCCAGTCCACTGCCTGACTTTCCTCGTTGAAAATCATCTCGATGTCGGTGAACGCAATGGGAATGCTGTCAAAGCACTTGTAGTGCTGATGGTATTCCTCGTTATCAGTGGGATTGTCGTTGTCGGCAAGCGACGCTATTATCGAATGCTGTTTCGTGTGGAATTTCTCCAGTATCTCCCTGCGGTGCTGCGTGGCATATTCCAGTGATTCGCCGTTTGACAGAGTAATAAGCTTGCCTACGCTGTGGATAGCCATTGCGGAAACAAGACACCCGCGGGTTATTCTTATAAAATTAGCGCTGAGTGTATCCTGAAGCTCGGCAAATGTCATGCGCGTCTTAAGCACGCTTCCGTCCGAAATGTGGATAAATGCGTCCTGCTTCTTCATAGAAATATACAATATACTGCTTTCGGGTATGTCGTAATGCTTACGGTCGGATATGAATGAGATGGTTTTTTCGGTGTTCATTGTTGGCTTCTTTTTGTGTGATATTAATGATATTTCGATAAGCGCAAAGCTACGGGTAATTTATGTGCGGGGACAATTTGCTCCTTGCGTTTATTATACCATATTTTTTCTATGTGTACAAGCTCGTAGTATATTTTGTGAAGAACCTTACTCACTCGGTTTCATATACTCTGCATATTCATAAGCACTGTGAAATCCTCAATCAGCTGCGCGAAACTGCGGAAAAGCAGAAAAAGAAATATCGCAGCTTCGGCCGGGGAACACTGCAAAATTCCTGCCGATTGAGATCTACAACGGCGAAAAAGTGGCAGTACATCATCGTACCACTCCCATAAAGCCAAAACAGATGCAGCTAAAATAACTGCGTCTGTTTTTGTTTAAATCGGATTTATGAGTTAAAGTATTCGCTGATAACCGCCATAATTTCGTTCAGCCTGTTCTCGCCAATTCCCTTGATTTCTCCGATTCTGCTACGGAGTTCGTCAATGTCTATTGCTGATTCGGTGCAGCTTTCCTCGGCGTTCTTGTATATCTGCCCGACAAACTGCTGCATTTGCTCACGGTTAAAGTTCTTAATCTGCTTGTAGGTTTCGCGGGAAAGTGTGTAAGTAGCGTTAGTATTCTGTTCTGACATGGATTTACCTCTTTCTTAAATAGTGAACAGAATAGATTATATCACATTTTTGGTTGGAATGCAACTGCTTCTGCTTATAGAATGAATGTATATTGACAATCTGTTTTTTAGGTGATATAATTAAGAGTGAAATGGGTGAGCACCTACCAGCAGTCAGGCTAAACAAGTCTGACTGTTTCTGTTTTAAAGGAGAAAATGAAAATGGATACATCAATAAGACTTTGTACAATGGACGACCTGCACGAACTCCGCAGCCTGTCGATCAGCACGTTTTGCGAAACATTCGCTCCGATGAACACTGCGGAAGATATGGAAAACTATCTCGCCACATCGTTTGACGAAGCCAAATTTCTCAGGGAACTCAGCGACAGTAATACGGAATTTTTCTTCGTTTATTCCGGTGAGGAACTTGCTGGCTACATGAAGCTGAATGAAGCCCCGTCGCAGTCTGACGTCAACGACAAGACTTCTCTGGAAATCGAGCGCATATATGTCCTGTCGAAATATCAGGGCGAGGGGCTTGGCGCTTTGCTTATGGATAAGGCAATTTCCACAGCCAGAGAGCGCGATAAAGAGTACATCTGGCTCGGCGTCTGGGAGAAAAACGAGAAAGCGCTCGCGTTCTATAAAAAGCACGGATTCCATAAAATCGGTGAGCATTCGTTCGTTATCGGGAGCGATATTCAGACCGACCACCTCATGCGGCTTGATTTAAAGAAGTAACATATACCAATAAACGCCTTGCAGAATTTAGTGTGCAAGGCGTTTATTATATTAGCGTTTAAAGTCAGGTAGGATTGCATTTCTTGCAGGGAACATACCCGCTGGCAACAGCGCCGTCAAAATCCTCGGTGTACGCCTTGTTCTTATCTTTCATCTGCTTGACCGCTGAACAGCTGGGGTGGTGTATCTTCTTTGTGTTGGTGTTCAGAATGTACTGTGTTCCTACCGGCTGAACTTCCGCAGCGGTCGTTTGAATGGTAGTCTGTACAGTTGTCTGGGGAGTTGTGGCAATAGTCTGTACCGGCGGCTGATATACACTTGGCTGTTTATCAACGCTGATGTTCTTTCCGTCAGAGGTGAACACAATCGTGCCTTGCAGGTCTGTACGGAAAACCTCGATGTTTCGGCTGTTCAGACGTTCCAGTACTTCGTCCGTGGGGTGTCCGTATTTGTTGCCCATTCCGCAGCTTATCACGGCGTAGGTAGGGTCAACTTTTTTGAGGAAATTAGCAGACGATGAGGTAGCAGAGCCGTGGTGCCCGACTTTCAGAACATCGCATTTGATGTTAGTCCAGATGTCGTCCTCCTCGGATTTCTCAGCGTCCCCGGTGAAAAGAAATTTGTTCTCGCCGTACGTCAGCTTGATTACCACGGAACTGTTGTTGCTGTCATCGCTGAGAGTTTTCGGAGCAACTACCTCTATCAGAAGCTCCGGCTCATCAAGGATAACCGAGCCAGCCATTACTTCATGAACTGCCGCCCCACTGTTCTCAACTGCGTCCAACATACGCTCGTATGTCTGCGTTGTCGTCGTGAACGATGTAGCATAGAAATCCTTGATATTGAACGTGTTGAGTACGTCCGCCATGCCGCCGATGTGGTCGGCGTGAGGGTGGGTAGCTACAACATAATCCAATGTATCGTAGCCCTGACCATATATGTAGGTTACAATGCTGTCGCCGTACTCACTTTCGCCTGCGTCAATGAGCATGGTTTCTTTGTTCGGAAGCTCAATAAAACAGCTGTCGCCCTGTCCAACGTCAAGGAAATGCACTTTGAGTTCCTGATATTCTGACGGTTCCGGAGCAGGCACTGTGACTATCGTTTCGGTTGCTGAGGTGACGGTTGTGACTTCTGTTGTCGGAACAGCCGAAGTTTCCTCGGGTATCTCGGATGACGGAATTATTGGCTCAACTGACGGCTCGGTCGAGATTTCGGGCGTAGAAGATGTCGTGAAAACCAGACTGCCGTCAGAAGCAGCGATTTCCGAATAGTTCACATCTGCCGCAGATTCTCCGGATCCGCAGGCAGTAAGCGAAAGAATTGCCGCTAATATTACTGAAAAAGAAAATAATTTGTGTTTCATTGTGTATTCCTCCTGTTTTTGTTTATTATAACACCTTGTGAGTGCGAAAATTGTTGCTTTTAGGGAGCAGAATACTGTTTGTAGGTTTCTGTATCAATAAGTACACAGTTTCGCTCGATAATCAATTTTCCGTCTTTTAAGATATCAAATCTAATATTTAACCACATTATAGCATATTATATCTCGCATTTCAATATTAATTATGGAATTGTTCACACATAAAACGCTATCGTGTAGGATAAAATATATCACAGAGGTGATATTGAATGACGGAAAAGGAGTTCTCGCTGCGTCTGGCGCAGCTCCGCAGTGAAAAGGGAGTATCGGCAAGGGATATGAGCCTGTCGATCGGACAGAATGCCAGCTACATCAATAATATTGAAAATGGCAAGGCACTGCCGTCCATGACGGGATTTTTCTATATATGCGAATACCTGAACATCACTCCCGGCGAGTTTTTCGACGCGGAAAACAAGAATCCGGAAAAGATTCAGGAAGTGGTCGAGAATCTCAAAAAGCTGGACAGTGAACAGCTAGACAACATTTCTGCGATAATCAGGGACCTTGCAAAATAATGATAGAAGTGATACAAAAATTCCCCGGAGCAAGATCCGGGGAATTTTCAGTACCAGAATAAAAGCGATGGAGGAGATCAAGAATTCCTCCGCAGAGACCAAGAACATTATCAAGACCATCGAGGACATCGCGTTCCAGACGAATATACTCGCGCTGAACGCAGCGATAGAAGCCGCGCGTGCGGGTGAAGCCGGAAAGGGCTTCGCGGTCGTGGCTGACGAGGTGCGCAACCTTGCCGCCAAGTCCGGCGAGGCTGCACAGAACACCACGAACATGATCGGAGGCACCGTTTCCGCAATTGAAAACGGCAGCGCCATCGTGAACGAAGCTGCCGAGATGATGACGGCGGTTGTAGAATCCGCTGCAAAGGTCGAGGAGATCAACAACAAGATCTCCGATTCCACAAAGGAGGCTGCGGATTCCGTCAAGCAGATCTCCATAGGAATCGATCAGATCTCCAACGTAGTCCAGACGAACTCCGCGACTGCGGAGGAATCCGCTGCGGCTTCCGAGGAGCTTTCGGCGCAGGCTGCAACGATGAAGGGCCTTATAGGGAACTTCACGCTGCGTGATACTGACTCCTCTGCCGGCCTCTGATAGTTCAACAAATTAAAAGGATCTGTAAAATCCGGGCACAAATCCTCGTAAAGTTATTGACAAATCCAAAAAATCTCAGTATAATGTAATATATAATGGTATGACTAAAAGGGCTTAGCTTAGCAAGCCCGAAAATTGGGAGGTACATATGAAAAAAACGAGAAATCGGCTGATTTCAGTTGGGATTGCATTGCTGCTGTTTATTGCAGCGGCTGTGTTAATAATTCCGACGACAACGGCAAGCGCGGCATCTTTTTCCGTCGGCGACGGCTCG
>HF989486.1:7456-10295 GCA_000432175.1 Eubacterium sp. CAG:786 | reverse complement strand
GCGCTGAGCCTGCTGGTGAGTTTTACCATTATTCGCCCATAACTGCGTTGAGCTGCTCGACTATCTCGTCGGCGTCAACACCGTGCACCATGCATGCCTGCTCAACGGTCTCCCCGCGGGAAGCCGGGCAGCCCAGGCAGTGCATTCCCATGCTGAAGAAGATGGGCGCTGCAGCCTCGCCTGCTACGTCCAGAATATCGCCGATAACTGTATCCTTTGTTACTTTCATTGTTGTAATTCCTTTCATTCTGTGCGATTTCCCCGCGGATTTGCGCGGAGAGATAAATATACATCATATATTATAGCACAGCTTTAGTATTTTGTCCAGAGGTATTTTGATTAATTCGGAATTCGGAATTCGTAATTCGGAATTATTGTGTCTGCTTCGCAGACATTATTTCAAAAACTTTGATAGATACAACACAGGGCGAAAGTGAATTGCTACTTTCGCCCTGTAGTGTTCCTATAAAAGTTTTTTAAGATATTATCGCCGGAGGCGATACCATAATTCCGAATTCCGAATTACGAATTCCGAATTGAATTAAATTCCGAATTAGCTCGCTTTCCCCTTTCCCACCCTCGTCCGGCTGCCTGACGACTGGTCGTTAAAATGCGGCGTATGTGTGCGTTTGTAACATTACAGGGCATGCACTGTGTGAGTACGGTATGCGCCCGGTCATACCGATAGCTGCGGCTCATTCTCAGCCGCTGAGATGTCGCCCACCGCTGCCGGACTACCATCGGAATTCAATCAGTTATCAGCTCCGTCGTCCAGTTGAGCCCCTGGATTTTCTCGTCCAGCTCGCGGAGTTCCCGTGAAAGCCTGTCAACGTCCTTCTGGAGCTCTGAAACGTCCACCGTGCTGCGCACCGCTATTTCCGCGCGGGAATAGCGGTCCACCTTGCTGCTCGCGCAGTCCAGGAACCCGCGCAGCATCGCGACGCGCTTTTTCATGCAGTCGCGCCTGGCGAGAAGCCCAGTCATGGTGGAGCCGTCGGCTGTTGTGCGGCTGTTTGTCAGGTTTATCTGTACTATCAGCGTTTCCATGCGGCTGACGAGGGAGTCCATTTCCGCGAGGAGCGCTTTCGGGTCCTCGGCAGGGGAGTCGCCCTCCTGCACCTTTGCGTTGTTGGCGAGCCTGTCGTTCAGCTCGGAAAGCCTGCGCTGAATGTCCGCGCGTTCTGATAATGCTACTGCAAGTTTCATATGCTGTCTCCTTTTTCCTTTGCTTGTATGTATTCCGTTATGATCTTCGCGGTTTCCCCGGCGCCTATCGCGGAGTTCACCAGCAGGTCGTAGTTACGCCGATCGCCCCATTCCAGCCCGGACATGCTGCGGTAATACGCGCCCCTTGCCTCGTCGGAACGGCGCATGTTGCGCTCCGCAGCGGCGCGGTCGTCACCGTACTGCTCCATTATCCGCGCAATGCGGAATTCCTCGGGGGCGTAGATGAACACCCGCACAACGTCCCTGTGGTCCTGCAGGATGTGGTCTGCAGCCCTGCCGACTATCACGCAGCTTCCGTTTTCCGCGATACGGCGAATGACTTTGTTCTGCGCCTGCACCGCATGCTGAACCACCTTTGTGCTGAGGTAGAGTTCCTGCAGGCGCTCGGGGGAATTGCGGTTGATGTCGGAGATGAATTCCCGGTCAAGACCGCTTTCCTGGGCGGCAAGCGCGGTCATTTCCTTGTAGTAGAACGGAATGCCGAGTTCCTCAGCCACCAGCCTGCCTATCTGCTTGCCCGAGGAACCGTGTTCCCGGGCGATGGTGACGATGACGCCGGGGTGCGAGGGCTTTATGACGGCGCTGGCTTCCTCGGGCTTTCTCTCGTGGGAAACGTACGGCTTTTTCAGGAACTTTCTGTAGAGGACAAAGCCGACGACGCTGGTCACGCTGTCAGTCACGGGGAACGTCAGCCAGAAGTAATCCAGCCCGAACCGCGAGAACAAAAACGCCAGCGGCACGAACAGCACCACGGTGCGCACCACGGTGAGCAGCGAGCTTTTCACGCTGGAACCCACCGCTTGAAAGAACACCGGGAACGTCAGCGAGGACACCAGCGGAATGAAGCTGATGCCGATCAGCCGGAACGCGTTGATACCTATTTCAATGACGAGGGGGTCGTCCGAGAACACGCTGAGCAGCTCCTTTGGAATGAACTCGAAGCACAGCGTGCCGATGAACATAAGCGCCATGCCGAATATCATCGATGTGGAGAGCGTCTTGCGGCAGCGGTCGATGTTACGCGCGGCGTAGTTGAAGCTTATCACGGGCACGATGCAGGTCTGCATTGAGCCGAGGGGAATGAAGATTATCGTCTGCCATTTGTAGTACAGCCCCAGCACGGTGACTGCCTGGTCGGAGAAGGTCGCGAGTATCATGTTCAGCCCGAATATGTACAGCGTATACGCCGACTGCATGAGGATATTCGGGGTGCCGAGCCGGTAGATGACGCCGATGTGCCCGGGGAACTTACGCAGCGCGGGGGGCTTCCTGACGCCGTTTTTCATGACTATCAGCGCCGCCACTACCTGCCCGGCGACTGTTGCGACGGCGGCGCCTGAAATCCCCATCTCGGGCAGACCGAACATGCCGAAGATGAGGAGCGGGTCCAGCGCGATATTGGTGAGTGCGCCGACTATCTGCGCTATCATCGGGCGCTTCATGTTGCCGTCCGCCTGGTGGATCTTAGTCCATATGCTCTCGAGGAAAAGCCCGAAGCTGAACACGCAGACTATGCGCCCGTAGCTTATCACGGCTTCTATGACTTCCGGGGTGGTGGTGGACATTTTCGCATACGCCGGCATTATCGCCCAGCACACAGCCGCGAAAACAG
>HF989486.1:0-7412 GCA_000432175.1 Eubacterium sp. CAG:786 | reverse complement strand
CCACCGCGAGCGGGGTGCCTGTCCCGGCGTATTCGTCGGCTTCCGCGCGCCTGCCGGAGCCCAGCCGGGCAGCCATCACCGTGTTTATGCCCACGCCGGAGCCCACCGCCAGCGCTATCATCAGCAGCTGTATCGGGTAGATTATCGACAGCGCCGTCAGCCCGGTCTGCGAGTAATTCGCGACGAAAAGGCTGTCCACTATGTTGTACAGCGCCTGTATCAGCTGCGCCAGCATCACCGGCGGCGCCAGCCTGAAAAGCACCTTTGATATCTTTTCCCTTCCGAATAGTTCGTTTGTGTCCATGTTGTCCCCTGCCTTTTATGTCTATGGGTACATTATATACTTTGTGAGGGGATTTGTCAATAATTCGGAATTAGGAATTAGGAATTAGGAATTCGGAATTTCGGTGTCCCCTGTTGCCCACTGTTGGGCGACATCGTGTCGCCCTTTTGGGGCAACGGCGCAGACATCGTGTCTGCGGCTTCGCGGACGTTATCTCAAAAGATTTACTATAAAACACATAGGGCGAAAGTGAATTGCTTCTTTCGCCCTGTAGTGTTTCTATAAAATTATCGCCGGAGGCGATACCATAATTACGAATTCCGAATTAAGCTCTTACCTTCCGATGAGTTTCCGGCGCACGAACAGCAGAATTAACACCGCGCCGATGACTATCACCAGAATGCCCAGCGCGAGTATCCACGGGTGGCCGCTGGTGTTCACGACCTTGATGTAGTAGTCCATGATTCTGACGTTGTCCGCGAGGTCAGCCTGGTCAATTTCGAAGAAATCTGCGGTCCATTCGCGGATTATGCGCTTGTCGTCGTCGTCCATCGCGGTGACTTTGCCCTTGAATTCAATGGGGGTCACGTCCTTGAGGTCGTCAAAGGTGACGGTCTGGGTCGCCTGGCGCTCCAGCTTGCTCAGCAGCGCCTTGTCAGCGGTGTAGATGCCCCAGAAGTCGTAATCGTCGGTGCAGATGAGGTAGTATGTGCCGACTTCCTGCTTGCCGTTGTCGCCCTCTCGTGTGACTGTTTCGTACCCTCCGAGGTTAAAGGGCAGTTCGCCGCTGATTATCATGCCCTCTTTGATGTTGTCTGCGGTCAGGGTGCTGTAGTCAACACCGGGCTGCGCGTTGTCGATGAGTTCCCCGGCAATGACGACGGTCAGCACAATGCCGACGACCATAAGCGCTATGCCGTTTAAAAGTAGACGTATTCCTCTCATGTTTTCTTTCCTTTTCTTTTATAATATGTATTCTTTGGCGCTTTTGTGTGATATCACATAAAACAGCCTGTAATGATTATACCATAGTTTGCCTGCGGGGTCAAGGGCTTTCGGCTTATTTTCTCAGATTTATGCATTATTTACCCTTTTCATTGACTTTTCGGCAGTAAATATGTTATAATTGATAAATGTATATATAAATTGCGTTTCATGAGAATTGCTGCGCAGATGTGCATTTTGCAGGTTGATTATGACAGAAAACCGTAAATTTTACGCTGTTTTTATAAAAAATGTACAAAAAAACTATTCGTTGCACACGATAATCAATGCTTTTTAATCATTGACAGATTTTGAATTAAAGGTTATTATATTATTGCAAAGAAATATTCCGCAAGGGATTTTCTGAGATAAAAGAAATACAACCAAAAACGCGCTGCTCAGCAGAATTCCGATACATCTCAGGGAATGACGCAGGAGCGGCAACAAGGAAAGGACGAAACCCAAAATGAAAAATGCATTCAGAAAGGTTGCAGCAGCTGCGCTCGCAGCCAGCATGATGGTACCGTTCGCAGGCTGTGCAAACAACGGCAACAGCAGCACCGCAGACAACTCCGCATCAGAAGGCAACTCCAGCGTAGCAGAAGGCGCAAACGGCAAGCTCGTTATAGGCGGCATCGGCCCGATCACCGGCGCAGCTGCAGTTTATGGCAACGCCGTTAAGAACGGCGCTCAGCTCGCAGTCAACGAGATCAACGCTGCAGGCGGCGTAAACGGCATGACCCTCGAGTTCAACTTCCAGGACGACGAGCACGACCCCGAGAAGTCCGTAAACGCATACAACACCCTTAAGGACGCCGGCATGAAGCTGCTGGTAGGCACCGTTACCTCCGCTCCCTGCGTTGCAGTAAGCGCCGAGGCTGCCAAGGACAACATGTTCCTGCTCACTCCGTCCGGTTCTTCCCTGGACGCTATCTCCGCAGGCGACAACTGCTTCCGCGTATGCTTCACCGACCCTGGTCAGGGTAAGATCGCCGCTGACTACATCGCTGACAACAGCCTGGCTACCAAGGTAGGCATCATCTACGACAGCTCCGATGTATATTCCACCGGTATCCTCGACGGCTTCAAGGCTGAGGCTAAGGAAAAGGGTCTGGAGATCTCCGCTGAGGAAGCTTTCACAGCTGACGCCAAGACTGACTTCTCCGTACAGATCCAGAAGGTTATGGACAGCGGCGCTGACCTGCTCTTCCTGCCGATCTACTACCAGGAAGCTTCCCTGATTCTGCAGCAGGCAAAGTCCGCTGGCATGAACATGACAGTATTCGGCGGCGACGGTCTGGACGGCCTTATCGACCAGCTCGGCGACAAGGTAGACATCGCTCAGGACGTTCTCGTTATGACTCCTTTCGCAGCTTCTTCTCCTGATGAGAAGTCCGCTAAGTTCACCGCTGCTTATGAGGAAATGACAAACGGCGAGGTTCCGATCCAGTTCGCAGCCGACGCTTACGACGCAGTTTACGCTATCAAGATGGCTCTCGAGAAGGCTGAGATCAGCGACGCTTCCATGAGCGCTTCCGATATCTGCGACAAGGTAAAGGTAGCTATGACCGAGATCACCCTCGACGGTGTAACTGGTTCCACGACATGGACCGCTGACGGCGAGCCCACCAAGGCTCCGCAGGTAATGAAGATCGTTGTCAAGGACGGCGTAGGTTCCTACGAGTCCGCTCAGTGATCGCTGAACTGAATTAAATCGCAGATAAGACCCGTATGTATGGTTTCTCCGGTTTTTTCCGGGGAAACTGTACGGGTCTCATTTGTATAATTACGGCAATTTGTACAGCAGACTTACTGTAGACTTACTGCCGTAAATCAAAGCAGATTTCCGCAAGACGTTTAAGTCTGTTTTGATATGCGGCAGATAAAATTCCGGAAGGAGAAGGTCCTATATGAGCTTTGTATCTTATCTCATCAGCGGAATAAGCCTCGGGAGTATCTACGCGCTCATCGCGCTGGGTTACACGATGGTTTATGGTATCGCGAAGATGCTGAACTTCGCGCACGGCGATATCATCATGGTAGGCGGCTATGCGGTTTTCACCGCGATGTCCACCGCATGGTGCCCGGTGTGGCTGTCAGTCATCATCAGTATCGTGGTGTGCACGGTGCTGGGCGTCGTCATCGAAAAGGTGGCTTACAAGCCGCTGCGTAACGCGCCCCCTCTCGCGGTGCTCATCACCGCCATCGGCGTCAGCTACCTGCTCCAGAACCTCGCGCTGCTGATTTTCGGCTCCGCTGCACGGAACTTCACCTCCGTCGTTGACGGCATGCCTCCGTTCATGACCGTTTCTGAGACCGGCACGCACTTCTTCACCGCGGTGGAGACCGGCGTGCAGACTTCCCTCAAGGTGTCGATGGAAACGTTCCTGTCCATCGTTGTCTCCCTTGTGATAATGGCGGCGCTGACCTGGTTCATCAACAAGACCAAGGCCGGCAAGGCAATGCTCGCAGTGGCTGAGGACAAGGGCGCTGCGCAGCTCATGGGAATAAACGTCAACAGCACCATTTCGCTGACGTTCGCTATCGGTTCCGCGCTGGCGGCGGTGGCAAGCGTGCTGATGTGCTCCGCTTATCCGCAGCTCAGCCCCTACACCGGCTCGATGCCTGGTATCAAGGCGTTCGTTGCGGCAGTTTTCGGCGGCATAGGGTCCATTCCCGGCGCTATGATAGGCGGCGTGCTGCTGGGAATTATCGAGCAGCTTGCCAAGGCTTACATATCCTCTCAGCTGTCTGACGCTATCGTGTTCCTGGTGCTGATAATCGTGCTGGTGGTAAGACCTACCGGCATCCTCGGCAAGAAGATACGCGAAAAGGTTTAAGGGGGCAGGGACATGACAAAGACAACAAAGAACAACTTCATCACCTGCGGTATCACGCTGGGACTTTTCGTGATATTCGGCGTGCTTTCCATGACGGGCGTGCTGGGCAGCCAGTATTCCGGTCTGCTTATCCCGATAGGCATCTACATCATACTTTCCATCTCGCTGAACCTCACGGTGGGCGTGCTGGGTGAGCTTTCCCTCGGTCATGCGGGCTTTATGTGCGTCGGCGCTTATGCGGGCGGTATTTTCTCCCTCATCACGCAGGAGAGCATCAACCCCTCCTGGCTGCGCATGATACTCGCGCTGTTCGTCGGCGCGGTGGCTGCGGCTATCTTCGGCGTGCTCATCGGTATACCGGTGCTGCGCCTGCGCGGCGACTACCTCGCCATCGTCACACTGGGCTTCGGTGAGATAATCAAGGCGCTTGCCAACAACATCTACCTCACCATGGACAAGAACGGGCTGCATTTCAGCTTTGCTTCCGCGGTGTCTGACGCAGACCCCGAGACCAGCAGGCTTATCCTGGAGGGCGCAAAGGGAATGAAAGCCCCGCAGGACACCGACCTTATCCTCGTTGTGGTCGTACTGATGATATGCCTCGTTATCCTCATGAACTTCATCAATTCCCGCACCGGCCGCGCCTGCATGGCAGTACGCGATAACTACATCGCCGCGCAGTCCGTGGGAATAAACGTCACTAAGTTCAGGCTCATCGCGTTCACCGTTTCCGCGGCTATCGCGGGCGTTGCGGGCGTGCTTTACGCGCATTCCCTCACGGTGCTGGCGCCGAAGAAGTTCGACTACAACCTGTCGATACTCATTCTGGTGTTCGTGGTGCTGGGCGGACTTGGCAGCCTGCGCGGCTCCGTCATCGCGACCATCGTTCTGTACGCGCTGCCTGAGATATTCCGCGAACTTGGCGACTACAGAATGCTCATCTATGCGATAGTGCTCATTCTCATGATGATATTCAACAACTCGCCCGCGTTCATCGCAATGCGCGAGAGGCTGGGCGTTTCCGCTCCGGTACAGAAGATAAAGGGAATATTCACACGAAAGAAGAACACAGCGGGAGGTGCGGACAATGGCTGAGAGCAACATTCTTGAGGTCAGGAACCTCTCGATACAGTTCGGTGGACTTCGCGCCGTTGACGGACTGAACATGACCATAAAGAAGGGGCAGCTGTACGGACTTATCGGCCCCAACGGTGCCGGTAAGACCACGGTATTCAACATGCTGACCGGAGTGTACAAGCCCACCACCGGCACCATTCTGCTGGACGGGCAGAACATCACCGGCAAGCCTTCCATCTACATCAACCGCGCGGGTATCGCGAGAACGTTCCAGAACATACGTCTGTTCAAGGCGATGAGTGTGCTGGACAACGTAAAGGCAGGGCTGCACAACCACATGAATTACACCGCGATAGAGGGCGTGCTGAGGCTCCCGCGGTACTTTAAGGAAGAGAAGCGCGCCAACGAAAAGGCGATGGAGCTGCTGAAGGTGTTCGAGCTCGACGGCGAAGCGGAGCAGCTTGCCGCGAACCTCCCCTACGGCAAGCAGAGGAAGCTCGAGATAGCCCGCGCGCTCGCCACCGACCCGAAGCTGCTGCTTCTCGACGAGCCGGCAGCCGGCATGAACCCCAACGAGACCGAGGAACTCATGCAGACGATACACTTCGTGCGGGACAAGTTCAATATGACGATACTGCTCATCGAGCACGACATGAAGCTGGTTTCCGGCATATGCGAGGAACTGACGGTGCTCAACTTCGGGCAGGAACTCGCGCAGGGCGAGACTTCGGCAGTGCTCAACGACCCGAAGGTCATCACCGCATATCTTGGAGAATAAGGAGGGAACGCTCATGTCAATGCTGTCAATCAGGGACCTGCAGGTGTACTACGGCGCGATAAACGCGATAAAGGGCATTTCCTTTGATGTAGAGCAGGGAGAGATAATCGCGCTCATCGGTGCAAACGGCGCCGGCAAGACCACGATACTCCACACCATCACGGGACTGGTGCAGGCAAAGCACGGCTCCATCATGTTTGGTGGAAAGGACCTCACAAAGACCCCGGCGCACAAGATAGTCTCCATGGGTATGGCGCACGTGCCGGAGGGACGCCGCGTGTTCGCGCAGCTTTCGGTTTATGAGAACCTCATGCTGGGCGCGTTCACCCGCAAGGACAAGAACGAGATAAACGAGTCGCTGGAGAAGGTGTTCAAGCGCTTCCCCAGGCTGGAGGAAAGGCGCACGCAGGCTGCAGGAACGCTTTCAGGCGGCGAGCAGCAGATGCTGGCGATGGGCAGGGCGCTGATGTCCAAGCCGTCGATAATCCTGATGGACGAGCCGTCCATGGGACTTTCGCCCCTGTATGTAAGCGAGATATTCGACATAATCCAGGAGATAAACAAGTCCGGCACCACCGTGCTGCTGGTAGAACAGAACGCGAAGAAGGCGCTTTCCATCGCGAACCGCGCATATGTCCTCGAGACCGGCAGGATAGTGCTTTCCGGCGACGCAAAGGAACTCATGAACAACGACCAGGTCAAGAAAGCATACCTTGGTGAATAACGGGAGGGCGCTATGGATAACACTATATCGAAAAAGTTTATAGTCACCATTGCGAGAGGCTACGGCAGCGGTGGCAGGACTATCGGCAAAATGCTCGCTGACAGGCTGGGCGTGAAGTTCTACGACAAGGACCTTATCCGCATGGCTTCCGACGTGAGCGGCATAAACGAATCCCTTTTCGGGCAGAGCGATGAAAAGACCAAATCCGGCGTGTTCGGCAAGCCCGGCGTTTACAAGGGCGAGGTCATAGCCCCCGGCAAGTCCGGCTTTATCTCCGAGGAGAACCTGTTCAACTACCAGGCGATGGTGATAAAGCAGATAGCCGGGGAGGGCAGCTGCGTTATCGTGGGCAGGTGCGCGGATTACGTACTGCGCGACGACCCGTCGGTGGTGCGCGTGTTCATCTACGCCGACGAGGAAGCCTGCATAAAGAACGCCGCTGACGTAAAGGGCATCACCGACCGCAGGGAAGCCCTCAAAACCATCGCTTCCACCGACAAGGAGCGCGCAGCCTACTACAAGGCGCACACCGGAAGAGAGTGGATAGACGCCCGCAACTACGACCTCTGCCTGAACAGCGGAAACCTCGGGTTTGATAAGTGCGTGGAAATTATTACGAACTTTATAGGGATAAAGCTGCAGTAAATTAATTCGGAATTTGTAATTCGGAATTTCGGTGTCCCCTGTTGCCCACTGTTGGGCGACATCGTGTCGCCCTTTTGGGGC
>HF989485.1:47774-49079 GCA_000432175.1 Eubacterium sp. CAG:786 | reverse complement strand
CGACTTCCGCTTCCACGACCTCCGCAGCCACCACTGCCACCACCCCCGAGCCGGAGCCGCTGAAGCCGGACGAGGTCATACCCGCAGCGGTGCAGACCCCGCGAATAGAGGGCAGCAGGCTTTCATATTCTATAAAGAATGTGTATTCCGCAGGCAGCTATTACACCGTGGAGATATCCTGCATAAAACTCCCCGCGACCACCGAGGCAACCGAGCTTGAGACCACCGTCATAAACGGCGACGTCTACGGCGACTTCCGGCTGGACCTCATGCAGCAGGGGAAGACGATAGACACGCTGAAGATAAACGTCCCCCGGGACGACGGGTTCCTGATATTCGAAAACGTGCTCAGGGACCTTACATATGGCTGCGAGATCATATCAAACATGCGTGATTTCGGCGCCGGCGACTACCCCGACCTGATACAGCTGGATTTCACGATACTCAACGAGGTGGAAGTACCGCAGTACGCGAGGTTCTTTGCGGTTTCCGGCGATAAGCTGGTGGAAGTGCCCGTGTATGAAAACGGCGCCGAGACCGCGCCCTACGGCACCCATCTGGAGCCGCAGTCCGCAGGGTTCATGATACAGCACATAGTCGCCAAGGAATACGGGGAATACACCGTCAAGCAGTACGAATACACCTACGACCCGGAAACGCTCACAATAACCAGAAAACGTGTACGCTACACCGGCTATAACTGACATGGAGGGCTTATGACAGACAGGGAAGAGTTCATACAGATATTCACCGAAAAAATCACCCGCGACGGCGCAGACAAGCTGCTGGATTTTCTTGACAACAAGAGCGATTTTTTCACCGCACCCGCAAGCACGCGCTACCACAACGCCTTTGAAGGGGGACTGCTGCGGCACTCACTGAACGTTTATCACTGCCTGTGCGCCTACCTTGAGCGCGACCGCGTGAAGAACGAATACGACCTGAACGTCAGCCCTGAAACAGCCGCGATAACCGCGCTGCTGCACGACGTCTGCAAGGTGAACTTCTACCGCGTCGGCTGGCACAACGTCAAGAACGAGCAGACCGGTCAGTGGGAAAAGCAGCCGCGTTACGAGATACACGACACGCTTCCCTACGGGCATGGGGAGAAATCAGTCTACATGATAAGCGGGTTCATGCGCCTCACCCGCGAGGAGGCCATGGCGATACGCTGGCACATGGGATTTTCCGGTCCCGAGGACAAGAACCAGGTGGGACAGGCGCTGGCGATGTACCCGCTTGCATTCGCGCTGAGCGTCGCGGATATGGAGGCTTCTTACTTCCTTGAGAACAGCGACGAATAAG
>HF989485.1:4993-47652 GCA_000432175.1 Eubacterium sp. CAG:786 | reverse complement strand
TAACACCGGATAAGACGCCTGCGGACGAACGGCTTCAGTTCTGTCCGCAGGCGCTTTTTATTGGGAATATTGTATTAGCTTTGACTAACCAAGCAAGTTTCCTGCGGTTAACGTTAATTGCCCCTAACCCCGCACTGCGACTGGCTTTGCAGAAGAAAATCATGTGAAAATTTTCATAAAGCACTTGACTTTTTCTGAAAATATGTTACAATAGAATAAAGACAGACGGCGTCAGCCGTAACGTCAAAACGGAGGGTATCGACCCGATATTATATTTTGGAGGTAAACTGATATGGCATACGTAATTTCTGACGATTGCATCGCTTGTGGCGCTTGCGCTGAGGGCTGCCCTGTAAACGCAATTTCCGAAGGTGACGGCAAGTACGTTATCGACGCTGACACCTGCATCAGCTGCGGCGCATGCGCAGGCACATGTCCTGTAGGCGCTCCTTCTGAGGCGTAATTTACATCAGAGATCCCCGGGACGTAAGTTCCGGGGATTTTTTTTTGCGAATCTTGATATAAACCAGTCCGGGAGTTGTTCTTCCGGACTGGTTTTTTAGAGGTTACCATAAAGCAAAAACAGAATGCCACGCGGATTTCAACATTCAACTCAGATTTGTTGATAATATTTTTCCCAACAGCCTGTCAACTTATTTTCAACCTGAACATCAACATATTCACTTTTTTCAACAGGGCGCGGTTTTAAGCCCACTTTTAACCGTTTCAACACAGTTTTCAACTGCCGGAGGTGCGAAAATTGGTTTTAACGTTGAAAACTGCCTTTAAAAACCCGTTGAATGCCAAATGTGAATTGGTTTTCAACATTAATCTGCCATTATTATACAGTCCGACGAAATCATCAGCTTTGCCGGACTAAACAGCGAGTATAATTTCGAGTAATCCACAGACTTTAAACTTAAAAGACGCGCCCTTTCATTTTGCCGGTTGAAATCGGAAATACAAAAACGGCTGTTTAATGCGACTTTTTAACCAATTCAACATACTTTTCAACTTTTGTGCGGAATTTTTCCCCGTTATACCCTGAGTTTTTTGCCAATCAACTTTGTTCTGTTAAAAATGAGATAAAAGAATGTATAAATTTATCCACGAGGTCAATCATAGTGTTGAAATCTCAACCGAAAGGAAAGCAGATAAAATGATAAAAGGCGTGACTAAAAGCATTATCGAGATAACCCCGCGCAACAGCTGCTTTGAAAAGGTGATCGTGATACTCAGCAGCAGATGCGATCCGCCTGACGCCGCCGAAATAGAACGCCAGGCAGCACTCATTGCCGGCACGGCGCCTGATCACCTCCTGCGGCAGAAGCGGCTTTCAAGACTGCGCACTGCGGTCGCTGCAGCCTCCGGCGCTTTTTCAACAGCTGTTTTATTCGCATTGCTATATATGTTTGTTTAAAATTCACAGATTATCGTTGATAAATTAAGTGCTTTTTTGCTTGAAAAATTTCAACTTTTATGTTATTATTAAATATGGACTTTTATGTTGCAAATCACTTAGTAAATCTAATTGATTTCTGGACTTCTATTTCTGCCGAACGTATGCGCAATGTGCACTATATTATATATACCCCTGTCAGAAATAAAATGTAGGGCAATACCGCACAAAGATTGTGCGTGTATTGCGCAGTCAGATTTTTCGTCAGATTGTACAATGAGGACGACGCAAGGCTGTCGCCTTGCTAGGACGAATTGTGCAAGATGACGGAAAAGATGCAAGCAAGACACGTGCAAAATCCAATATATGGTCTTTGTGCGGTGTTGCCTAAGAACGCTTAAAAACAGAAACATGGAATGGTGACTAAATATGAAATCGATCTCCTCCCTCTCCGACATCTATAATCTCGTTGTTGAAAATTATATGCAGGAGTATAATACTTCCACCTCCGCAAGAGAGATATGGCTGGATACACTGAAGCCCGTCGAGATGAACGGAAACATCGTGGTGCTCGCGACCGATATTGATTTCAAGCTGAATACGCTCAACGATTTCTACCGCGCGCGCCTTGAGGAGCAGTTCGAAAACGTCATCGGCTATCCGATAAACATTCAGTTCATCGTGCAGAGCGACGCGCCTGCCGGGGAAATTCCCGCAAGCCCCGCAAAAACTGAGGAAGTCACCAGCCAGATAGACAACCTGGTAAACGACAACAAGGTTACATATACCTTCGACAACTTCATCGTCGGCCCGTCGAATAACCTCGCATTCGCAGCGGCCAAGGCAGTTTCGCAGAAGCAGCACGAAAAATACAACCCGCTGTTCATCTACGGTGATTCCGGTCTGGGCAAAACGCACCTCCTATCCGCTATACAGAACGAGATGGAAAAGAAATACCCCGGCATCAACATCATCTATATCTCTGCGGAGACCTTTACAAACGAGTTCCTGCATTCGATCACCGCAAACAACACCGAGCTTTTTGACGAAAAATACCGCAACGCAGACGCGCTGCTCATCGACGATATACAGTTCATCGCCGGCAAGGAACAGACCGAGGAAAAGTTCTTCCACATCTTCAACGAACTTTATAAGCTCAACAAGGCAATAGTGCTCACGTCAGATAGACCCGCAAAGGAAATAAAATCCATCTCCGACCGACTGAAAACAAGGTTCTCCTCCGGTCTTGCAGCGGACGTGCGCGCGCCTGAATACGAGACAAGGCTCGCGATAATCCAGCGCAAGGCTGAGATACTCAACTTCAAGATACCCGATGACGTTGTTGATTTCATCGCGACAAAGCTGAAATCCAATATCCGTCAGATCGAGGGCGTAGTCACCAAGATGAACGCCTTATATATGGTTTCCCAGATAAAGCCCTCCATCGTCGGCGCACAGAACGTCATCAAGGATATCGTTTCCGATCACCAGCCGGTGCCGGTGACTGTTGACAAGATAATCAGCGAGGCTGCGAAGATCTACAACGTCGATCCAGATGAGATACGTTCGCAGAAGCGCAACGCGCCTGTTTCCTCCGCGAGAAAGGTCGCAATTTACGCTATCCAGGAGATCACCGGGCTGCCCTATGAAACCATAGGCAAGGAGTTCAGCGGAAGGGATCATTCCACCGTCGTTTATGCAATCAAGAACGTAAAGGAAACGATGGTAAAGGACAGCAGCTTCCGTTCCGTCGTTGAGGACCTCATCAAGAACATCAAGGCAAATCAGTGATCTTTATCGGGCAGTTTCGGGAGTTTTTGCAGTGTTTTTCAACATGTTTTCAGAACTATTCAACGGATTGTTGAACAAAAAATACTCCACCTGAATTGTACAGATTTTCAACAGCGCCCGCGAAAAAACTCACAGCTGTTGAAACAAGTATGCAAAACGCTTCGCGGAGTTTTAAACTTTTGAACAGCCCTTATTATTATTATTAAAAAAAGAAGAAATAATTTTGTTCTGACCCCCTTCGGGGGATTGAGAGAAAGGAAGATAATATGAAGTTCAGCTGTGCCAAGGAAGTTATCCTTTCCGCCGTTCAGACTACCTCAAAGGCAGCCGCAGGCAAATCCAGCATCCCTGCCCTCGAAGGCGTACTTATGGAACTCGAGGGCAACACCCTCACAGTCACCGGTTACGACCTTGAGATAGGAATCAAGACTTCCATAGAGGTAAACGGCATTGAAAGCGGAAATATCGTCATCAACGCGAGAATGGCAGGCGACATCATCAGAAAGATGCCTTCCGGCGATATCATCTTTGAGTGCGGTGGAAATAACATCGCCGAGATATCCGGCAGGGATACCAACTTCTCTATCATGTGCATGAGCGCCGACGATTACCCCAACGTTCCCCAGGTGAACCCCGAAACAAGCTTCACCATGCCGCAGAAACTGCTGAAAAGCATGATAGTTCAGACCAAGTTCGCGGTTGCCGTGGTTGACAGCAAACCCGCGCTCATGGGCTGTAAATTTGAGCTGGAGGACAATGTACTCAGCGTTGCCGCTGTTGACGGCGTGCGCATCGCGCTCAGACAGGAACCGCTGACGTACAATAACATGAGCTTCATCGTCCCCGCAAAGACGCTGGAGGAGCTCACGCACATTCTCTCCGACGACAACGACAAGAACGTTATCGTCAGCGTTGACAGGAACCAGATAAGCTTCACCGTTGACGGCTACATCATGATATCCCGCCTGCTGGACGGCGATTTTATCCCGTACAAGACTTACCTGAAGAACACTTCCGATGTGTATGCTGAGGTGAACTGCCGCGAAATGACAGACATGCTCGAGCGTACCATGCTTATAATAAACGAAAAGAACAAGAACCCTATCCGCTGCGAGATAAAGGACAACTATATCTCCATGAGCTGCACCACGTCTATCGGCAAGGTGAACGATAAGATCGCCGTTAAGTACAACGGTGAGCCTATCGTTGTCGGCTTCAATGCAAAATACATGCTCGACGCATTCAAGGCGTGCGACTCCGACACCGTCAAGATGTGCGTGACTTCCTCGGTTGCCCCGATACTCATTCTGCCGATGGAGGGCACCTCGTTCACTTATCTCGTTCTGCCTATGCGCCTGAAATGAATCGAACGGTGGGAAAGAGCCGCTGCCGCAGCCCGCGGTGACGGGATTCCCTCCATAAATCTAATAGGCTTGTGTGATAAAACTGCTTCCGTCTGAGCGCGGCAGCGGTTTTTTCATGTCGATGTCCCCCTTGACTGTCAGCAATACGGCAGGAAAGGCGTGCTTATGCACGTAACGGGCTTATATAGTACTGCAAAGAAACAGAAAGGAAACTAGACAATGGAAGAAATCAAAATCGTGACCCCCTTTATCAAGCTCGATCAGCTTATAAAGTTCGCAGGGCTGGCTGAGACCGGCGCAAAGGCTAAGATACTTGTGGAGCTGGGAGAATTCAACGTAAACGGTGAACTCTGCACCAAGCGCGGCAAGAAGATAAAGCCCGGTGATACAATAGAATTCAAGGGAAAGAAATACAAGATAGTTCTGGACGAAAATGCGGTGATCTCTGATCCTGCTGCTGAATAATGATAATCACCAGGCTGTATATCCGCAATTTCCGCAATATCCGCGAGGCTGAGCTGGATTTTGACAGCAGCCTCAACGTTTTCATCGGCAAGAACGCACAGGGAAAAACCAACCTCATGGAGGCTATTTCAGTCTGTCTGGGGGGAAGTTTCCGGCATGTGCGTTTTTCGCAGTATATTCCGG
Organism: Eubacterium sp. CAG:786; assembly: GCA_000432175.1. Taxonomy (GTDB): domain Bacteria; phylum Bacillota; class Clostridia; order Oscillospirales; family Ruminococcaceae; genus CAG-115. Next base: position 42,450 of record HF989485.1, on the reverse strand, counting down.
TGGGCGACAGCGGCGCAGAGGTGTTTATTCGGCTCTGCTTCCGCGATGATAATAATACAGGACGTGAAAATGCTGTTGAATATACCATCTGTAATAACAAACCGCAGGTGAAATATAACGGGCTGAATGTCAGCGACGCCGCGAAGCTTTACGGCGTGCTGAAATACGTCGTTTTCGTGCCGGAACATCTCAACCTGATAAAAGGCGCCCCGGAACTCCGGCGCGCTTATCTCGACGATGTAGCGGTAATGCAGACCCACACCCATCTGAAAAAGCTGTCCAGTTATAACAGAGGGTTGAAACAGCGCAATAATATACTCGCTTTTGCCCGTAAGGACATCAGCGAACAGGAACTTTCCGCACAGCTTGCGCCCTGGAACGAGGTGCTTGCGGGGGAAGGGATAAACGTCACTTACGGCAGGCTGAAGTACTTCGCGTTTCTGCAGGAATATGCAGCGGAGATATATTCGCGGCTGACCGAGGGGGCTGAGTCCCTTAAAATGGAATATTACAGCTCAATTTTCAAAACCAACAGTATAAATTTTGATGATGTAAACGCCCTGTTTAGAAATTACGTCGCCGAACTTGACAATAATATACAAAGCGAAATGAAGCTGCGCTACACCATTGCGGGAGTTCACCGCGACGATGTGAACTTTTTCATCAACGGAATGCCCGCGCGGGATTTCGCTTCGCAGGGGCAGCTTCGCAGCGCTGCACTTTCCCTGAAGCTGTCGGAGGCCGAGATGATACGCCGCCGCAACAAGACCTGTCCGGTGGTTATCCTTGACGATATCCTAAGCGAACTTGACCAGGTGCGCAGGGGATTCGTAATAAACAATATCGATAAAAGTCAGGTGTTTATTACCTGCTGTAATATGGACGACCTTTCCGCGCTGAACGGCGGAAAGACCTGGCGCACGGAAAACGGCGTTTTCACGGAGGTGCGGTGATGTATCTGTTCCTTGGGGGGAATTCCACGGTGAAAAAGGATGATGTTATTGGCATTTTCGACATTGAAGAATGCTCCGCGAGCCGTATCACCGCTGACTTCCTGAATGCGTGCCAGAAGCGCGGCGATGTCGTCAGCGTTTCCGACGATATGCCGAAAGCCTTCGTCGTCTGCACGGAACACACCTATATCACCAACGTTTCCAACATCACGCTGAACAAGCGATGCGGTGAGAAATTCACGTAAAGCTGTTGACTTACTGTGTTTTTACACGAAAAATATACGTTGAGTATATAAAATTGGCATGAAAAAAAGGACTGCTTCATCGCAGCCCTTTATTTTTATGTACTCAGGTGTGAAATATAGGGATACGCTGATTAAAGCGCAGCGTATCAAATTCAGCCGCGTGAGTATGCTCGTTTGAGCGAGGCGAATTTGATTTAATCAGCGTTTCCCTAGTTTACTCCGGGAGGTCGATGTTTTCTTCATCTACCTGGTGGCTGCGGCAGCAGAAGCTGTCTGCAGTCAGCTTGATGAGCACCATTCCGTTGAGCGCCTGCTCGCTGAATTTGTGCTCCTGTCTGACCTCGTCGTACTTGCTGATGATCGAGGTGAGCCCGGTGAGCTTTTCTATGCCGTTGATTATTTCCACAAAGCCGGTGCCGGTGATGCACTCATACATCGCGGTGACGCTGCAGCGGCTCTCGTCCTTGACTACGCCGGTAAGGCAGTCTATCTCAAAGCCGGCAAGGTTGTTCTTCTTTATCAGGTCTATCTTGTGCCCGGTGGGGGCGCTGTGGAAGTACAGCTCCAGCTGACCGCCGTCAAGCTTGTAACCGAAGCACATCGGGATTATGTACGGATATTCTCCGTTCATCAGCGCAAGGCGGCATACCTTGGCTTCCTTTAAAATTCGCTCGATTTCTGTGATGTCCGTTATTTCCTTGTTTACGCCTGCCATGTTTATTCCCCCTTTATCTTCTCTTTACGACATTTTAACCCATATAAAACGATCACCCACACGCTTTCGCCTGTGGGTGTTGTTTTGCTCTTGTTCAAGAATTAAGCAGAAGCGTTTGCCTTCTTAGCCAGCTGGGACTTCAGACGAGCAGCCTTATTCTTGTGGATAAGACCCTTGCCAGCAGCCTTGTCTACGCTTACAACTGCGGTCTTGATAACAGCAGCGTCAGCACCCTCAGCGCGTGCCTTCTTGATAACTGTCTTGAGTGCAGTCTTGGAAGCCTTGTTAGCCTCTGTTCTCTCCTTAGCGATGAGAACTCTCTTCTTTGCAGACTTGATGTTCGGCATTTAATTTCACCTCCGTAGCTATTCGATCGGAACAGCGCGTGCGCGGCTCTCGATTTATTATCTTATTGGGTATCCAGAGGTTTTTCTATAATTACTCATTCTGAACACCATAATAATATATTTTATTATAGCATATTATTTTCCGAATTTCAAGGGGGTAACCGCAATTTTTTTCGGATTTTTTTTAACAGACAGTAATTTAAACGCCGTTTTTTAAGAAATCACACTGCCGTAACGGCTTCGCTGCCGCCAAGTTCCCATATCACGGGGGGATCCGGTTCCTCTTTGACGAGCGAGAACCACCATCTTTCCGCGGTTAGGACGTCGGTTTTGTAGACGTATGTGTAATAATTCCTGCGGTGGCAGCCATCCGTGTAGCTGTCTGCCAGCGGGTGGCTTTTTTCGTAGCTTTCCACCCGGGCAAGCAGATCGTTCCGGGTTTCCACGTCATATACCGCAGAAAGCGCCTTGTTGGAACGCTTTATCCTGCCCTTTTCGCCCGGGGTGAGAGTATAGCGGTAGTTCGTCTGAATTCTGCCGGCGCAGTAATACGCTTCTATTTTCGATTTTCCGGCGTTGCGGACGGTCATATATAAAGAATACTCACTCAGGCTGAAACGGCTGTCGTAGCGGCGCACAGAGTTAAATGCGGGGGTCAGGCGGCGCCCCTTGCATGTTATTTCCCCGGAATTGTAGATGTTTCCGCTGGGGTAGGAACTGAAAGTCCCCGAAGAAATATTCAGTGCGCCGTCTTTTTCAATGATAATCGTGCCGCAGTTTTCAAATGCGGCGCTGTAAAAGTCAAGCTTTCCGTCGGCTATAAGCAGGGTGCCGCCCTCTTCAATAAAAATGTCGGCGCTTTTCAGGGTCAATTCCGCGCCGTTGGTTATATGCAGCGTGGAGTTACTTTCGACCACCAGAGAATTGCTGATTGTCGTGTTTTCAGATATCGTGACATTGTCGGTTATAGATACATTTTGTGAATTCGGGCATTCTGCCGGATCTGTCCACGGAGTTCCGTGGAGTTCGGCAAGTTCGGCTGCGCTGACGTTCACATTGAAAATAACAGAAGCTGCGAAAAGTGCTGAAAACAGTTTTTTCATATCGGTTTCCTCCTTGATATATAGTGATTTTATAATTAAAACCATGCACGTAAATAAAAGGTTGCAAATAATGTGAAACAGAAAATTATCTCTGCAAAATCACGCAAAATGCTTGCAATTTGGGCGGTTTTGTGGTATACTATATATAATATATGCGTTATGCAGATATGCAGGGCTGGCAGGTTCTGCGGCTTTACTGAGATGGCTCAGTATGATATGGAGGGCAAGGTTTTTTATGGCTGAAAATGAAAATGTTCAGAACCAGAACATGAGTTACGGCGCTGATGATATCCAGATACTAAAAGGTCTGGAGGCGGTAAGAAAGCGCCCCGGCATGTACGTCGGCTCGTCCGGTGAGGGCGGTCTGCACCACCTCGTTTATGAGATTGTCGATAATTCCATCGACGAGGCTCTTGCAGGCTACTGCACCGAGATAAACGTTTCGATACTCCCGGATAACATTATCCGCGTCGTTGATAACGGTCGTGGTATCCCCACCGCGATAAACCACGCAGAGGGCATCTCTGCTGCCACCGTTGTATTTACGGTGCTCCATGCCGGCGGTAAGTTCGGCGGCGGCGGATACAAGGTTGCAGGCGGTCTGCACGGCGTTGGCGCTTCCGTTGTAAACGCGCTTTCCGAGTGGCTCGAAGTTGAGATACACGACGGCAAGAACATTCATTTCCAGCGTTTTGAGCGCGGTGAATACAGCGAACCGATAAAGATCATCGGCACCACAGACCGCACCGGTACCACTGTTACATTCAAGCCGGACGGGCAGATATTCCACACCACGGAGTTCAACTACGCGACCCTGCAGGACAGGCTGCGTGAAAAGGCGTTCCTCAACGGTGGACTGAAGATAACGCTTTCCGACACCCGCGACCCTGAAAATCCCGTATATGAAGAGATGATGTACGAGGGCGGCATCAAGAGCTACATCGAGTGGCTCAACAAGAAGCGCGGCGCGGACGTTCTCCACCCGGACGTTATCTACCTCACGGGGGATATGAACGGCATTAACGTTGAGATTGCGTTCCAGTACACCACCGATTTCAATTCGGAGATATTCCGTTCCTTTGCGAATGATATCCACACAGGCGAGGGCGGAACCCACGAGCTTGGCTTCAAAAAGGCGCTCAGCAAGGTGGTCAACGACTACGCGAAGGCTTATAAGGAAGCCCAGGAAAAGAACAAGCCCAAAAAGAAATCCGCGAAGAAGGGCGAGGAAGAAAAGCCGTTCACCGGTTACAGCGGCGAGGCTATCAGAGAAGCCATCAACGCGATAATTTCCGTAAAACTGCCGGAATGCGAGTTTGAGGGTCAGACCAAGAGCAAGCTCGGAAACCCCGAGGTTCAGCCGGTGGTATATAAAATCGCTGTCGAGCAGCTGACATACTATTTCGAAGAGCACCCCGAGACCGCTATGATCATCATGAACAAGGCGATGAACTCTCAGGCTGCCCGCGACGCCGCAAAGAAGGCTATGGAAGCAAAGCGCAAATCCGTTATGGACAGCAACGGTCTGCCCGGAAAGCTTGCCGACTGCTCCGAGACCGACCCCTCCATCACCGAGATCTACATCGTCGAGGGTGACTCTGCGGGCGGCTCTGCGAAGAGCGGGCGCGACAGGCGCTTCCAGGCTATTCTGGCTCTGTGGGGAAAGATGCTCAACGTTGAAAAGGCGCGTGCGGACAAGGTTTACAACAACGACAAGCTTTCACCAGTGGTCAAGGCGCTTGGCACCGGTATCGCTGAGGACTTCGACATAACAAAGCTGAGATACGGGCGCGTTATCATCATGGCAGATGCCGATGTCGATGGTGCGCATATATCCACGCTGATGCTTACGTTCTTCTTCCGCTTCATGAGACCGCTTATCGAGCAGGGACATGTTTATATCGCGCAGCCTCCGCTTTTCAAGGTGTCGAAGGGCAAGAACGTGCGCTATGCGTTCTCTGATGATGAACGCGACAAGTATATCCGCGAGCTTTCCGGCGACAGCGGCGCTAAGGTCGATGTACAGCGCTACAAAGGTCTTGGTGAGATGGACCCCGAGCAGCTCTGGGAAACTACCATGAACCCCGAGACCCGCACCATGGTCCGCATCACCGTTGAGGACGCCGCAAAGGCTGACGAGATAATGACGATACTCATGGGCGACAAGGTCGAGCCGAGAAGAGAATTTATCGAACAGAATGCAACTCTTGTCCAGAATCTCGATTTCTGATTACAGAGAGTATAAAATGTAAAATATATAACAAATATTGTGTGTTCAGAGGGAAGTGATCTGTATTTCTAACGGACTTTTACCGGACCTTAACGGTGGGGAAATGAACGGGCTGAATGAAGAAACGGTGAAGAACGACGAGCCGATAATAAAATTCAGCTACGACAATACCCTTGATGAGATAGACGGGGCAATGAAGGCTTTCCAGACCCGGTTCAAGAGCAAGAGAAACATATTCACCATTGTGGCGTATTCGCTGCTGACGGTGGCTGTCCTTGTTGCGATAATCATGAACCCGGAGTCTTTCTTTGCGTATGCGGCGCTGATGTTCTGCCTGATGGGACTTGCCTACAGCCTTACCGACAGAAAGCGCGCACGCAAAAAGACGCTGGAAGCACTCAGCGACATGAACCCCGAGGATTATCAGGCGGCGTTCTATGAGGACAGGATAGAGATAGAAACGATAGTCAAGCCCAAAGAGAACGAAGTACATGTGAAAATTGACGAGGAAGCGGACGATGAGATAATATCACCGCTCAAGACAACGTTCGTTCTTGGCGCAGACCTGCTTGAATTCGTCGAGAATGACGAGTCGCTGATGCTGATATGGAACAGACAGCAGATATACTGCTTCCCGAAGAGGTGCCTTTCTGTGGATCAGGAGAGCGCCGTCAGGGATTATCTTTCTGAAAGACTGTCCGGGAACTGATCACAGGGACCTGATTTGGAGGAAAAATGGATATTGATTTCAGCTTGGAAAAGCTACTGAATGTTGACCTTGAGAAAACGATGAAAACCTCTTTCATCACCTACTCGATGTCAGTTATCACCGCGAGAGCGCTGCCGGACGTCAGAGACGGACTCAAGCCGGTACATCGCCGTATAATCTACACCATGAACGACGCGGGCAATACCGCGGACAAGCCGTTCAGAAAATGCGCCTATACCGTCGGCGAGGTTCTCGGTAAGTATCACCCCCACGGCGACGCTTCCGTTTACGACGCGTTGGTGCGCCTGGCGCAGGACTTCTCGCTGAGATACCCACTTATCGACGGTCACGGCAACTTCGGCTCAGTGGACGGCGACCCCGCAGCGGCTTACCGTTATACAGAGGCAAGGCTCGCGAAAATCTCCAACGAAATGGTGCAGGATATCAACAAGAAAGTCGTTGATTTCACCACCAACTACGATGACAAGCTGCAGGAGCCTGTCGTGCTCCCGTCGCGCTTCCCGAACCTGCTGGTAAACGGCAGTAACGGTATCGCGGTAGGTATGGCGACGAATATTCCCCCGCACAACCTCGGTGAAGTAATCGACGCGCTCATGCTGATGATTGACAACCCCGACGTCACCATTGAGGAGCTCATGACCCAGATACAGGGTCCAGATTTCCCGACGGGCGGCATAATCATGGGCTACAGCGGCATTCGCTCCGCTTATTACACCGGTCGCGGAAAGATAATCCTCCGCGGCCGCGCAAATATCGTTGAGGAAAACAACCACACCCGCATAATCATCGACGAGATTCCCTACATGGTAAACAAGGCGCGCCTGCTTATGAGCATCGGCGACCTTGTACGCGACAAGCGCATCGAGGGCATAAGCGTGGTGCGCGATGAGTCCGACCGCAACGGTATGCGCATCGTTATCGAGCTTAAGCGCGACGCAAACGCGAATGTCGTGCTCAACAAGCTGTATTCATTCACACAGCTGCAGGATACCGTCGGCGTTATCATGCTGGCTCTTGTAAACGGCCAGCCTAAGATACTCACGCTGAAAGAGTGCCTGGAGTATTACCTTGATTTCCAGGTGGACGTTATCACGCGCCGCACCAAATTCGACCTTGAAAAGGCTCTTGAAAGGGCGCATATCCTCGAGGGCTTCCTCATCGCTATCGATTTCATCGACGAGGTCATTGCGATACTCCGCGCCAGCAGCACCATTCAGGAGGGCAAGGAGCGCCTGATAGAGCGCTTTAAGGATATCGACGTTTCTTCTACCGGCTTCTTTGACAAGGGTACCTATTCCCTGACGGAAGCGCAGGCAGACGCCATCGTGCAGATGAGACTCGGCGCACTCACCGGCATGGAGAAATCCAAGGTTATCGACGAGCTGCAGGAAAAGCGCGCTATGATACAGGAAATGCGGGAAATCCTCGCAGACCACAACAAGCTTCTGCGCGTTATCGGCGATGAGCTTTCCGCTATCAAGAAGAAGTACAACGACGCAAGACGCACTAAAATCGAACCCGTCAGCGGTGAAGTCGATATTGAGGACCTTATCCCCGAAGAGGACTGCGTTGTCACCTACACCAACATCGGCTACATCAAGCGCCAGCCCGTTGAACTCTACAATATCCAGAAGCGCGGCGGCAAGGGCGTTTCCGGCATGAAGCAGAGGGACGAGGATTTCGTTGAGAACATGTTCATCTCGTCCAGCCACGAGAATATTCTGTTCATCACCAACCAGGGCAATATGTACCGCATGAAGTGCTACGAAATTCCCGAGGGAAGCAAGCAGGCGCGCGGCATGAATATCGTAAACCTCCTCCAGCTGAACGAGGGCGAGAGAGTGGCTGCGATGATGACTACCCACGATTTCGCGGACAACAAGTACTTCATCTGCGTGACAAAGAACGGCACTGTAAAGCGCACGAATCTTTCTGAATACAAGAACGTCCGTAAGAAGGGACTGCGCGCGATAACCCTCGCAGAGGGCGACGAGATTGCGTCTGCATTCCTCACCGAGGGCGACTGCAGAATTCTCACAGCTACAAGAAACGGCTCTGCTATCTGCTTTGACGAGAACGACTGCCGTCCGCTCAGCAGACAGGCACGCGGCGTAAAGGCAATCAAGCTGCGCGATAATGATTACGTTGTCGGCGCGACCAAGGTATTTGACGATAACGCGACTATTCTCACCGTCACCGATATGGGTATGGGCAGAAGGTGCGCGGTTTCCAGCTACCGTCTGCAGAAGCGCGGCGGTTTCGGCATGAAGAACTACAAGGTCAGCGACGAAAAGGGCTATGTATGCGGAATTCGCACGCTGGGTCCGGACGATGACGTTATCCTCATCAGCACGGACGGCGTAATAATCCGCTTCCGCGCGAACGATATGAGAGTTATGGGCAGGTCTGCTACCGGCGTGCGTGTAATGCGCCTTTCCGACGAAAGCAGAGTTGCTTCGTTCACGAGAACTGCGCATGACGACAGCGAGAACACCGAGGAGATAGAAAATGTCTCCGACGAGGAGATACAGGCTTCTCTCAGCGAGGACGCTGCAGAGGTCGTTGAGCCGGATGTAACCCCGGACGACGAGGATACCTCTGATAATGAGAGTGCAGAGAACTCCGACAACAAGACAGAAGAATAAATCAAGCTGATAAAATTCGCCCGAATTATGTGATCCGGGCGAATTTTTGAATGTTCCACATGGAACATTATGTCGAACAATTACAACTGAAAGGAACAGAACATGTCATATACTCTTGAAGAATATGATGTTGCGGTGATCGGCGCGGGCCATGCCGGCTGTGAAGCTGCTCTTGCGGCTGCGCGCCTGGGGCTTAAAACCGCGATATTCACGCTCTCGCTGGACTGCATCGCGAATATGCCCTGCAATCCGTGCATCGGCGGCTCGGCTAAGGGGCAGATAGTCTGCGAGATAGATTCCCTTGGCGGCGAGATGGGAAAGGCAGCGGACGCTACATTTATACAGTCCCGCATACTAAACCGGGGCAAAGGTCCCGCAGTGCACAGCCTGAGAGTTCAGAGCGACCGTGTGAAATACCACACCTACATGAAACAGACCCTGGAGAACACCCCGAACCTCTTCATCAAGCAGGCGGAAGTCACCGCTGTTGACGTGGCGGCCGGAAAAGTCACCGCAGTGCGCACGAAACTTGGCGCAGTTCACCCGGTGAAAGCTGCGATAATCACCACGGGAACCTATCTCAATGGTAAGATACACATCGGTGAGCTGAGTTATAGTTCCGGTCCGGACAACCTGCTTCCGTCAAGCGGGCTTACTGACTGCCTGAAAGCGCTCGGAGTTTCCATGCGCAGATTCAAGACCGGCACGCCCGCGCGGGTGCATAAGCGTTCCATTGATTTTTCGGTAATGGAGGTGCAGTCCGGGGACGAGCAGATAATGCCGTTTTCGTTCGACAATGAGCGCGAAATGAAGAACATCGCGGATTGCTACGTGACCTACACCAACGCTGAAACGCATAAAGTCATTCTTGATAATCTCGACCGTTCGCCACTTTATTCCGGCAGAATCGAGGGCATAGGTCCGCGTTACTGCCCGAGTATTGAGGACAAGATAGTGCGCTTTAAGGATAAGGAACGTCACCAGCTTTTTGTGGAGCCGATGGGGCTTGACACTGATGAGTACTATCTTCAGGGAATGTCGTCGTCGCTGCCCGAGGACGTGCAGGTGAAATTCCTGCGCACGATAAAGGGACTGGAGCACGTTGAAATAATGCGCCCGGCTTACGCGATAGAGTACGACTGCTGCGACCCGCTGGAACTCCTGCCAACGCTGGAATTCAAGCGCATTTCCGGACTTTACGGCGCGGGTCAGTTCAACTGCACCAGCGGCTATGAGGAAGCCGCGGCGCAGGGAATCGTCGCCGGAATAAACGCAGCGCTGAAGATACAGGGCAGGGAACCGATGATACTCGACCGCGCTTCCAGCTACATCGGCACGCTGGTGGACGACCTCGTGACAAAGGGCTGCTCTGAGCCTTACCGCATGATGACGTCCCGCAGCGAGTACCGGCTGATTCTCCGGCAGGATAACGCGGCAGACAGACTGCTGCCCGTGGGGCATAAAGTGGGGCTGGTTTCCGATGAGAGATTTCAGAAGTTCCTGGACGAAAAGAAAATATGCGAGCAGGAACTTGAGCGCATAAAATCTGTGACGATTCACCCGTCCGATGCCGTGAACAGGCTCCTCACCGAAAAGGGTACATCTGAAATCACTGCAGGCGTGCGCATGATAGAGCTGCTGAAGCGCCCGCAGATAGAATACACCGACCTTGCGGAATTCGACCCGGGGCGTCCCGCGCTGAAATATTCGCTGGTGAACAAGCTTGAAATTGAGCTGAAATACTCCGGTTACATTAAAATTCAGCAGGAACAGATAGAAAAAATGCGCCGTCTGGAGGAAAAGAAACTCCCCGCAGATGTGGATTATAAGTCGATAAAGGGACTCCGGCTGGAGGCGCAGGAGAAACTGAACAAGTTCCGTCCGCTGAACGTAGGGCAGGCCGGACGAATTTCCGGCGTTAACCCCGCGGACGTTTCGGTGCTTCTCATCTGGCTTGCTTCGCTGGAAAAGGGGGAACAGAATGGATAATTCACAGAGAATTCAGTACACAATTGACCGCTTTGAGGCGGCTGACATTAAAATCACCGATGAAATGAGTGAAAAGCTCGTCCGGCTGTGCGATTTCATGGTGGAATACAACGAAAATGTAAATCTCACTTCCATAACGGAATTCACCGAGGTGGTGGACAAGCATTTTGTGGACAGCGTGCTTCCGTTTTTTATGGTTGATATTCCGGAGGGAAGTTCGTTCATCGACGTGGGCACGGGTGCTGGATTTCCCGCGCTGCCGCTGCTTATCGTGCGCCCCGACCTGAAAGGCACCCTATGCGACAGCCTGAACAAGCGATGTGTTTATCTTGAAAAGGCGTGCGAACTCGTAGGAATTTCCGCTGAGACAATTCACGCGCGCAGCGAAGAACTCGGACGAAAGCGCCGCGAATGCTTTGATTTCGCGACTGCAAGGGCTGTTGCGGCAATGCCGGTGCTTTCGGAATACTGCGTTCCGTTCGTTAAGGTGGGGGGAAAATTCATCGCACTGAAATCCGTCAATGAGGATATCCGCGCGGCCGCAGCAGCTGTAAGGAAGCTGGGTGGAGAGATCGCGCAGGTGACAGATTACGAGATACCCAACGGCGACAAACGCAGGCTCGCGGTGGTAAATAAAATATCGCAGACTCCGACACAATATCCCAGAAGTTCCGCTAATATTTCTAAAAAGCCGCTTTGAAGCGGCTTTTTTTAGTGGGGCAAGTATGAAAATGTCGGGAAATGCGATATTTTATTGTGGATATTGTTTCCAGCGCATGGTATAATGGACTTAACCTAAATGGAAATCACGCGAAAGGAAGTTTACCATGAACGGAATATTCAAATCCAAGGAAAAAACTCTGCAGAAAGTCGTTGCGATAGACGTCGGGCTGCTGATACCAAACCGTTCCCAGCCGAGAATTGATTTCGACGAGGGGGAACTTGCGGCACTTTCTGAAAGCATTGCCGCAAACGGAATTCTCCAGCCGATAAATGTACGGCGCTGCGGTGTGAATTACGAGATAGTCAGCGGGGAGCGCAGATTTCGCGCGGCTAAGCTGTGCGGTCTGGAAGAAGTTCCGTGCATAATTATCGACGCGGACGATGAAAAATCTGCGGTGCTGGCGCTTATTGAGAACATTCAGCGGCGTGATTTGAGCTACTTTGAGGAAGCGCTGGCAATCGAGAAGCTGATACGATATTACGGGCTCACTCAGGAAGAAGCTGCAACGCGGCTGGGAAAGGCGCAGTCCACGATAGCAAACAAACTGCGTCTGCTGAAATTCAGCGACGCTGAACGAAATCTGCTCATAAAAGGGAACGTGACCGAACGCGCTGCCCGGGCACTCATCAGGATCGACGACCAGAAGCTGCGAATTCACGCCATGGGCAACATGATAATCAACAAACTGAACATCGAACAGACCGAGAGCATGGTAGAGGGAATTCTCCACGGAATAATCCCCGAAAAGAAGCCGGAAGCTTCCGCACACGAGCCAAAACATGCAAAGAAGAAATTCAATTTTCCGGTGCCGCGGCTTTACATAAACAGCATCAACAAGATAGTCCGCAGCATGAAGGAGGCTAACATCGACTGCGAAACTGCGATGAACCGTGTGGGCGAATATTACGAGTACACGATAAAGATACATTCTGCGGCAGAGATCTGAATTCGACATTGTTCCACATGGAACATTTCGACACAATTATCCATTGTTCTACGTGGAACACGTGAGAAAAAGTCGAAATATTGCTCCATGTGGAACATTTTTTATAAAAAGGTCTTTACTCTTGTTAAAGAGTATGGTATAATATATAAGTAAGATGAAAAACGGCGTTCTGCCGCAGAAAAATGAAGGGGGAGAATGAATTTGGGCGTTGTTATCGGCGTTGTAAATCAAAAAGGCGGCGTCGGCAAGAGCACAACATCAATAAATGTGTCTGCCGGTCTCGGCGCGCTTGGAAAGAAAGTCCTGCTGATAGATTTTGACCCACAGGGGAACTCCACCACCGGGTTTGGCATCAAGAAAAAAACGCTTGATGTGTCCATTTATGAGATAATCATGGGGGAGGCCCGTCCACAGGAGGGTATCATCAAGACAAGATATAAGAATGTCGATATCATTCCGGCTACAAGCATGTTCTCAGAGGCAGAACTGCAGCTCGCGGACGTGGAACAGCGTAACTACCAGCTGAGAAAGGTGATACTCCAGGTCAGGGACGATTATGATGTTATCATCGTGGATTGCCTGCCGTCACTTGGCGTGCTTGCAGTCAACGCGCTGGTGGCGTGCGACAGGATCATCGTGCCGATGGTGTGCGAACCGTTCGCGCTGGAGGGACTTGCGCAGCTCATGCAGACGGTCAAAAAGGTCAAGAGAGCCGCAAACAAGGATCTGCAGCTGATGGGTATCGTGTTCACAATGCTGGACAGACGGCTTCTTGCAAGTAACGAGATCATGCGCGATATAAAGAGAACGTTCCCGTCGGACGTGATATTCAAGACGGAAATCCCGCGTAACGTCAGAATAACCGAGGCGCAGAGCCACGGCGAGCCTATAATCTTCTACGACAAGAGTTCAAAGGGCGCGGATACATACAAGCGGCTTTCAAAGGAAGTGCTTGAAAAGGTACGCGAAATGGAGAGAAAGAATGAGCAATAAGAGAATTGGCGGGGATTTCAGCAGCCTTTTTGACGACAACAGCATGGAAGAGTCCGACGGGCTGAGAACGCTGCGCATCTCTGAGATAGAGCCGAACAAGGGGCAGCCGCGTAAGGTTTTCGACAAGGAAGCCATGGAACAGCTTGCCGCTTCCATTCAGCAGAACGGCGTGTTGCAGCCGCTGCTGGTGCGTCCACTTGCCACAGGTAACTATCAGATAATTGCCGGAGAAAGGCGCTGGAGAGCCGCAAAAATCGCGGGGCTGAGCGAAGTTCCTGTCGTGATACGTGACGACCTCTCAGAAGAACAGGTGATGCAGGTGGCGCTCATCGAAAACCTGCAGCGCGAAAATCTCAATCCCATTGAGGAAGCGCAGGGCTACCGCGAACTCATCGATAACTACAAAATGACCCAGGATCAGCTTGCAAAGGCGCTGGGCAAGGCGCGTTCCTCCATTGCGAACAGTCTTGGACTGTTGACGCTGCCGATAGGCGTGCGCGACCTCCTCATTGACGGCAGGCTGTCGATGGGACACTGCAAGGCGCTGAAAGCGATAAAGGACCCTGCGCTCATGACTGAGATCGCAGTCCGTGCGGCCGAGGGAGAACTCAGCGTGCGCAGCATAGAAGCGATAGCCAAGCGTGAAGCAAAGCGCGACGAGGAGCAGAAACTCATCAAACCGAGAATGGCGTATTACACTGAGGTCGAAATGAGCCTCACCGAGGCGCTGGGAACCAAGGTGCGTATCTGCGAGGGCAAAAAGACGAACACCCTGCAGATAGCATTCGAGGATAAAGAGCAGCTTGAGGGAATACTCAGGCTGATGGACGTAAAATAACAAATTACAGGCTAACACCTGATAAAAAGAAAGGCAAAGAACATGATAGACATTAAGTTTTTAAGAGAAAACCCCGACGCAGTAAAGGAAAACATCAAGAAGAAGTTCCAGGACAGCAAGCTTCCGCTGGTTGACGAGGTAATCGAACTGGACGCTCACCTGCGTAAGGCTCAGCAGCGCGGCGACTCCCTGAGAGCAGACAGAAACCGCATTTCCAAGGAGATAGGCGGTTTTATGGCAAAGGGTCAGAAGGAAGAGGCTGAAAAGGCAAAGGCTCAGGTAAAGGAGTTCTCCGATGAACTCGCAGAGCTGGAGAAGCAGGAAGAGGAGCTCTCCGAAAAGGTAAAGAAGATCATGATGACCATTCCGAACATCATCGATCCCTCTGTTCCGATCGGCAAGGACGACAGCGAGAACGTTGAGATAAAGCGTTACGGTGAGCCTGTGGTTCCGGATTTCGAAATTCCTTACCACAGCGAGATAATGGAGCGCCTGAACGGCATTGACCTCGACAGCGCAAGACGCGTTGCAGGAAACGGCTTCTATTACCTCATGGGCGATATTGCAAGACTGCATTCCGCAGTGCTGGCATATGCAAGGGATTTCATGATCGACCGCGGCTTCACATACTGCATTCCCCCGTATATGATCAGATCCAACGTTGTT
This sequence comes from Eubacterium sp. CAG:786, assembly GCA_000432175.1. Classification (GTDB taxonomy): domain Bacteria; phylum Bacillota; class Clostridia; order Oscillospirales; family Ruminococcaceae; genus CAG-115. The sequence continues at coordinate 27,326 of HF989485.1, read as the reverse complement.
ACCGGCGTTATGAGCTTCGCTGAGATGGACGCCATGATGTACAAGATAGAGGGCGAGGATCTGTATCTTATCGGTACTTCCGAGCATTCCATGATCGGTAAGTTCATCGACAATATTCTTGAAGAGGACACACTGCCGAGAACCCTCACCAGCTATTCTCCCTGCTTCCGTAAGGAAAAGGGCGCGCATGGTATCGAGGAACGCGGCGTTTACAGAATTCACCAGTTTGAGAAGCAGGAAATGATAGTTGTCTGCAAGCCCGAGGACTCCAAAATGTGGTTCGACAAGCTGTGGCAGAACACCGTTGACCTGTTCCGCAGCATGGATATTCCGGTAAGAACCATCGAGTGCTGCTCCGGCGACCTGGCAGACCTGAAGGTAAAGAGCTACGACGTTGAGGCATGGTCTCCCAGACAGAAGAAGTACTTCGAAGTCGGCAGCTGCTCCAACCTCGGCGACGCACAGGCACGCAGACTGAAGATACGCGTAAACGGCGCAGACGGCAAGAAGTATTTCGCGCACACACTGAACAACACCGTTGTCGCACCTCCCAGAATGCTCATCGCGTTCCTGGAGAACAACCTGAATGCAGACGGAACAGTCAACATTCCCGAGGTACTGAGACCGTACATGGGTGGCAAGTCCAAAATTGGCTGATAGGTATGGTTAAGAAAGAATGAAAAGGGGGCAGGGAAAACCGGCGTGCTGCGTCGGTATTTCCTGCCTGCTTGTATATCGGATATGCTGAATAGGGAAGGGCTGCGGCTCTGCTGAATTGAGCAGTTCCAGCAACATAATGTGGCCTCTAAAAAAACTCGTTTGAGTGAAAATGTGTATAGCACACCGACTGTTTCGGAAACCATCCCCGCATTCGGCGCACTCTACCCATTTCTCCTTTTCAAACCGGTTTTTAGAGGTTCCCATAAAAGAAATGGAGAAAAACAATGGCTTTCGTGACACTTGAAAACGTATATAAGCGCTACCATATGGGCGAAGTGACGATAAACGCCGCCGACGGCATGACATTCGACATAGATAGGGGCGAATTCGCGATAATCGTGGGACCCAGCGGTTCCGGCAAGACTACCGTGCTTAACATGCTGGGTGGAATGGACAGCTGCGACGAGGGAATAATCAGCGTTGACGGCGCGCGGGTGGACAGTTTCAACCGCAGGCAGCTGACGAATTACCGCAGGTATGACGTGGGGTTCATATTCCAGTTCTACAACCTCATGCCTAACCTCACCGCAAAGGAGAATGTCGAGCTTGCCGCGCAGACTACCAGAGATTTCATTCCCGCGGTGGAGATACTGAACAAGGTCGGTCTGGGGGAAAGACTGGATAACTTCCCCGCGCAGTTATCAGGAGGGGAGCAGCAGCGCGTTTCCATCGCGAGGGCGCTAAGCAAGAAGCCGAAACTGATGCTCTGCGACGAGCCCACCGGCGCGCTGGATTACAACACCGGCAAGGTGATACTGAAACTACTGCAGGACACCTGCCGCGTTGATGGAATGACGGTAATTCTCGTCACGCACAACTCCGCGATAGCGCCGATGGCTGACAGAGTGATAAAGATAAAGAACAGCCGCGTAGAGGATATCATCAGAAACGACCACCCCACGCCGGTGGAAGAGATCGAGTGGTAAGGAGTGTTAAGGTGAAAGCAGTAACCAGGAACATTTTCAGAGAAATAGCCAAGACAAAGAGCCGTTTCTTCTCCATATTCACGATATGCGCCATCGGAGTGGGCTTTTTCAGCGGCGTACGCGCTACTCCCGGCGACATGACAATAACCGCGGATAACTATTACGACGACCACGACCTGTTTGACCTGCGTGTAATGTCCACATTCGGGCTGACTGACGGTGATCTGCAGGCACTGAGGGATATTGACGGCATTGATAATGTGTCGGCTTCCAAGTATACAGACTTAACTCTGAGTTATGACAGCAGAGATTATAACACCAGGGTATATTCTATAAACGAGAACAGCGGAATGAACCGCGTAGACATCCTTGACGGAAGAATGCCGCAGTCCGACGATGAGTGCATTCTCAATTCAAGCAAGCTCAGGCAGGGAATGAACATAGGCGACAAGGTGTGCCTTTCAGACGGCACGGGCGCGGACGAATTCCCGCTGAAGCATACGGAATACACCATCGTGGGGACCTTTGACACGCCGATGTACGTTTCCTCGACCCAGCGTGGCAGCACGACCATAGGCAACGGCTCGCTGCAGGCGTTTCTGTATGTGGGCGAGGGGGAATTCACCCAGGAGGTCTACACGGAGATATACGTGCAGTCTGCGGAGATGAAAGCGGCTTCCAGCTATTCCGACGAGTATAAAAACATGCGCGACCAGCTGAAAAACAAGCTTGAGGAACTCGGAAAGGAGCGCAGCGAGATACGCTACGACGAGGTCATCGGTGAAGCGCAGCAGGAGATAGCGGACGGTGAAAAATCCCTTGAAGAGGCAAAAACCGACGGCCAGAAAGAACTTGACGAAGCCAGGCAGAAGCTTGACGACGCAGCGCAGCAGATATCCGACGGCGAAAAGGAACTCGCAGAAGCTAAGGCGCAGATAGACGACGGTCAGGAGCAGATAGACGAAGCCCGTCAGTCCCTCGCGGACGCCAGGGCAGAGATAGACAAGGGCTGGCAGGAAATAAACGAAAACCAGCAGAAGCTTGACGATGCGGAAAAGACCCTTGACGAAAGCCGCAGGCAGCTTTCCGACGCGAAAAAGCAGCTGGACGAGGCTAAAACAACACTTGACGAGAGCAAGAAGCAGCTTGACGACGGTCAGGCAGAAATAGACAGCAGCCGACAGACGATAGAGGACGGAAAGGCGCAGCTTGAAGCGGGGAAGCAGCAGCTTACCCAGGGGCAGGCGCAGTACGACGCGGGTCTTGCGGAATACAACAGCAGACTCAGCCAGTATGAGCAGGCTATGGAGCAATATGAGCAGGGAGCCGCTGCGGTGGCTCAGCTGGAGTTGCTTCTTGGCAGCGACAACGAGCAGGTCGTTCAGCAGAAAGCCGCGCTTGCAGCCGCGAAATCCCAGCTGGACGAGGCAAAACCGCAGCTTGACGCAGCAAAGGTACAGCTAGACGCGGCAAAGGCGCAGCTGGACGAGAATTCCGCGCTGATAAGCGAAAAGGAGCAGCAGCTTGCCGACGGTGAGGCGCAGCTTGAACAGGCGCAGAAGCAGCTCGACGAGGGCAGGGCACAGTACGATGACGGGCTTGCGCAGTACAGCGAGAATTACGCAAAGTATGAGGACGGCGTCAGACAGTACAACGACGGCTACGCTGAGTTCTCGGACGGGCTGAAGCAGCTGAGCGACGGCAGGAACAAGCTGACCAGCGCCGAGCGCGAATATAACGACGGTCTTGCGGAATTCACCGAAAAGGAGCAGGAGTTCCTTGACGGAAAGCAGGAGTACGAGGACGGCGTAAAGGAACTCGCGGACGCGCGGCAGCAGTACGCCGACGGTCTGAAAGAATACAACGACGGCGTTGAAACATTCAACACCGAGATAGCCGACGCGGAAAGGAAGATATCCGATGCCAGGCAGAAAATCGCGGACGCCGGAGAGGCAAAGTGGTATATTTTCACCCGCGACGACAACCCGGGCTACGCGGAGTACCAGAGCAATTCCGAGCGTATCGGCAGGATAGCCGAGATATTCCCGGTGTTCTTTCTGCTGGTGGCGGCGCTGGTGTGCCTCACCACCATGTCGAGAATGGTCGAGGAACAGCGCATGCAGATAGGCACGCTGAAATCCCTGGGCTACTCGAACGCTATAATAATGCGGCAGTACATGGCGTATGCGGTCATCGCTGCGGCTTCGGGAAGCCTTGTGGGCGCGTTCATCGGCATGTTCCTGTTCCCGTATATCATCATGTTCGCATATAGCATGATGTATATTATGAAGAATTTCTACTTTGAGTTAAGTCCCGCGAATATCCTTATCTCTGCGGGAAGCATGGTTGCCGCTATCGCGCTCACGGTTTTCTTCACCGCGAGAAAGGCTCTTGCGGAGTGCCCCGCGGAACTCATGCGCCCCAGGGCGCCCAAGGCAGGCAAGCGCGTCCTGCTGGAGAAAGTGGGCTTCGTGTGGAACCGCCTGTCGTTCTTCGGCAAGGTTTCCGGCAGAAATCTGTTCCGCTATAAGCGCAGAATGTTCATGACGATAATCGGCATAGCTGGCTGCACCGCGCTCTCGCTCACCGGCTTCGGGCTTAAGGATTCCATCAGCGACATAGTAGACTTACAGTATAATGATATCAATAATTACAGTGGGTATATTGCATACGACAGCGGAACGGACGCCGACGGCATTCAGAAGATATACGACGCCCTGCTGGATTACAACCCCGACACCGAATACACCCGCGCGCTGATAAAGCAGTATACACTGTCCTCGGACAGCGGAAATGCGCAGTGCTACGTCACCGCAGTTGAGGACACGGGTATTTTCGAGAACATGATAGACTTCCGCGACAGAAAAACCGGCGCGAAGCTGAGCTTTGAAACCGCGCAGGACGGCACCATAGTCACAGAGAAGCTGACAAAGCTGCTGGACGTAAAGCAGGGGGACAAGGTGACGCTGAAAATAAGCGACAGCAAGTCCTGCGAGGTGACTGTGGGGGCGATAACGGAGCATTATGCGAGTCACTATCTGTATATTTCACAGGAAAAATACGCAGAGTTATTCGGCGAGCAGCCGGAATTCAACATCGTGTACTTCAGCAATGGCATAACCGACGACGAGGCGCAGCAGGACGCATTCACCGCGAAAATGCTGGAGGTGGACGGAGTTCTCAGCGTGCAGATGAACGCGGGGGCTTCCAAAACGTTCCGGAACATGCTGAAGATAATGGATCTTGTAGTGGTGGTTCTGATAGTTTCCGCGGGCGCGCTGGCGTTCGTGGTGCTGTATAACCTCACCAACGTCAATATTACGGAGCGTATACGCGAGATAGCCACCCTGAAAGTGCTTGGCTTCTACGATAAGGAGGTATCAAGCTACGTGTTCCGGGAGAATAATATACTGTCGGTAATGGGCGCTGTGATTGGTCTGGGGCTGGGCGTGGCGCTGTGCCAGTTCATCATTCAGACTGCGGAGATAGACGAGGTGATGTTCGGCAGGAATATCCACCCTCTGTCATTCCTGTGGGCGTTTGGTATTACGGTGGCATTCTCGCTCATCGTCAACCTCATCATGCGCAGGGACCTCAGGAAGATAAGCATGGTGGAGTCGCTGAAATCAGTAGAGTAATTCTGTAATATAATCGTACAAATTTACAAATAGTATTTTGGGGGTAATGGTCATGATAGAAACGCTGGTATCCGTGGGGCTTCCCACAGACGAAGTACTGACTATAAAGAAAAACAGCCTCAAAGGCGTTGGCTGCGAGGGCGGAAAGCGCGTGGCAGTCGTCACGGGAATACACGGCGACGAGCTGGAGGGGCAGTACGTCTGCTATGAGCTGGTGAAGAAAATAACCGCGAATATGGCGTATCTGAAAGGCACAGTGGATATCTACCCGTCGATAAATCCGCTGGGAATGGAGTCGGTCAGCCGTGCGGTGCCAATGTCCGGGCTGGATATGAACAAGGTATTCCCGGGGAGCGAAAAGGGCACCGTCGCCGAGAATGTCGCCGCGAAACTCCTCGCGGATATAAAGGGTGCGGATATCTGCGTCGATATCCACGCGAGCAACATATTTATCCGCGAAATTCCGCAGGTGCGCATACCCAGCGACGACAGCGGGCAGCTGCTGAAATACGCGAAGATGCTCAACACGGATTTCGTGTGGGTGCATGATTCCAACGCGGTGGGCGAAGGCTCCATTGCGTATTCTCTCCGGCAGGAGGGCGTGCCTACTCTCGTCATAGAAATGGGCGTGGGTCAGCGTATCACAAAGGCTTACTGCCAGCAGCTGCTCATCGGAATATTCAACCTCATGTCGAAAATCGGCGTGTGGGAGGGTCCCGTTGAGAAGATATCGCACCCGATGGTCAGCACGGACGGCGCAGTGCATGTTATACATTCCGTTGAAGGTGGAATATTTATACCCAAAGTTGAGCACAACATGTGGGTGCAGAAGGGCACAGTCATCGGTGACATCGTGACCCCCATAACCGGCACGGTGGAAGAAGAGGTCACAGCGCCGGAGGACGGGCTGATATTCTCGCTGAGGGAATACCCGATAGTTTACGAGGGCAGCGTTATCGCGCGCCTGCTGAGCATGAGAAACGGTGAAATGTGAAAAACTCCTTGACTTGATTTGATAAATATGGTATCATATTATTGATGAATGCTTATGCATTTTTTGATGATAATGTACTGGAAAGGGCATATTATGAAGGGAAGAATACTTGAATCCGGTGAGGATTATCTTGAAACGATACTGATACTGCAGAACCGCAACGGAGAAGTGCGCTCTGTGGATATCGCAACGGAAATGGATTTTTCCAAGCCCAGCGTGAGCGTTGCGATGAAAAACCTCAGGGAGCAGGAGTGCATAACCGTTGACAAGAACGGCTACATCACACTGACTGAAAAGGGCAGGGGTATTGCAGAAAAGGTGTACGAGCGCCACATCCTGTTCACCAACTGGCTCACTTCAATGGGTGTGCCCGAGGAGATAGCCGCTGCTGACGCCTGCAGGATAGAACACTGCCTGAGCGCTGAGAGCTTTGCGGCAATAAAGAGGCATGTCAAGGGGGAATGAGTTGTTGAGACTCATCTGTCTGATCGAAAACACCGCGGTGGACGACAAGCTGTATTCCGAGAACGGGCTGTCGTTCTATGTGGAATTTGGCGGGAAAAATTACCTGATAGACGCAGGTCTGACAGGCAAGGCGATGGAAAATGCGCGCCGCATGAACCTGTCGGCGGATTCACTGGACGCGGTGGTCATCACGCATGATCACAATGCGCATATCGGTGGTATCGACGCCGTTATGCGGCAAAATCCGGGGACGGAGATATATCTGCGCGCCGGCGCTAAGACGGAGCGTTTCCGCAAGACAGGGCTTTTCAAGGAGCAGGTCGGCGCGGGCAGCGGTTTTTTCAGGAAGTACGCAGAACAGCTGGTGCTTTTCAACAGGTTTTCAGAGGTAGCGGAGGGGTTCTATCTGGTTTCATGCGACGTCATGGACGAAAAGAACATCAACCCCGACAGGAGCTATTTCGCGCTGGACGGCAGAAAGCAGCTTCCATATGATATGTCGGACGAGTGCTTTGCGGTGATATTCCCGAAGAAGCGCAAGGCTGACGGGCTGGTGATAATCGGCGGCTGTTTCCACTGCGGCATTCAGAATGTGCTTGATACGGTCCGGGAGAACTGGGCTGGCATTCCGATACTCGCGGTGATCGGGGGCTTTCATTTTATGGGCTCCAACCCGAAGAACCTCGGCTGTTCCGCGGATTATGTCACATCTCAGGCGCGGGCGCTGAAAATGAGCGGTGCGGAGAAAATATACGCCTGTCACTGCACTGGTTTCAAGGGCTTTGATATCATGGATGAGATCCTCGGCGACAGGCTGATGTACATCGGCGCTGGGGAAGAAGTCGATATTTAACGACAGACTGAGCACGGGGCACTATAGTTCCGTGCTTTTCTATTTTACGCTGGAAGAAAGGAACGAAATGGATTTCTCAAAATTAGAAAAGAACATCTGCGATGTTATCTATGAAGCGCAGCTGAAAATCGGCTACGGCAGCCATTCAATGAGCATGAACTACCCGCTGGACAGCCTTGACCGCATGCTTGGCGTGAACGCCGGCGCTGAAGAGATGAAGAAGCTGCTGTCGGATTTTGCCGACTATGCCGAGGAACGTCTTGGCAGGATAGGCTTTTCAATGCAGCACGCGAATTCTGAGCACAACGCCGACCTGGTGCGCATAGATATCCCGGCACAGGGTGTGGAATACATTCATGAGCATGCGGATAAATGCGGCTTCCTGCCGGAACTGGTCGAGCTGATGAAGAAGAACACGACAAAGTTCGACGATATCACGGCGCTGTTCGGGAAATATTCTGATAAGGTGCACGTTGAAAAGTCGTCCGGCGACGAGTTTGATTATCTTGTGTATTTCGAGGACGGAAAGCCCGACGAGTACTATTACTGCTTCGCTGACGAGGGCGTGCGAATGACGTATCACCGCTTCACCCGTGAGGACTACGAGGCGTTCGGTTTTTGAGATGATATAGAATAACAGGGCGAGAGAACGTCGAAAAAGTCACTAAAGTGACTTTTCCGACGAAACATCCCAGCTGCGCGCACGTCTTGGCGGCTTTGCCGCCAACCCGCACACTTGCTGGGATAGAAGTGTTTTTTGCCTCGGCAGAGCTGAGGCAAAAAACGGATTTCAAAAGCCCGCTTCGCGGGCAAAACCGATTTTCCGACGGTCTGAATGTATAACTAAAGCATATTTCCTATCCGCACAGGAGGCGTGCATGAACGAACATATCGACTATCTCCGGGACAAGGCAAATCGCCTTTCCCTCAGCCCCGGCGTCTATCTCATGAAGGACAGGACCGGGAAGATAATCTATGTCGGCAAGGCAAAGGCGCTGAAAAACCGCGTCACCTCCTACTTCCGGCATGATGCGAACCACAACGCCAAGACCCTGAAGCTCATCGACAACATCGCCGATTTTGATTTCATCGTCTGCCCCAGCGAACTTGACGCGCTGGTGCTGGAATGCAGCCTGATAAAGCTCCACAAGCCGAAATACAACATTCTGCTCAAGGACGACAAGGGCTACAACTACATCAAGGTGACCAAGGGCGCATACCCCAGGATATCATACGCGCTCAACACCAACGACCCCAACGCGGATTACATCGGGCCTTTCACCAGCGGCTTCACGGTGAAGCAGGCAGTGGAAGAGGCAAACAGCATTTTCATGCTGCCGACGTGCAGCCGACGGTTCCCGATGGATTTCGGCAAGGAGCGCCCCTGCCTGAACATGCACATCAAAAAATGCATGGGCGTCTGCCGCGGCAAGATATCCTCCGAGGAATACCGAAAGATCGTTGACGAGGCGCTGGAGTACCTAAAGACCGGCAGCCAGAAATCCGTCGAGCAGCTCACCGACGAAATGAACGAAGCCGCAGAGAACCTTGAATTCGAAAAGGCTGCCAAGCTGCGCGACCGTATCCAGGCGATAACGCGGCTCAGAAATTCCCAGAAGATATTCGACTACAAGACCGACGACTACGACATCGTTGCGCTCGCGCAGAATGTCAGCCTCGCCAGCGTCGCGGTGGTGAAATACCGCGGGGGCAGGCTCATCGACAAGGAGAACTTCTTCATCGGCGACGAGTACGACCCCGGCACGATGCGCCGTGATTTCCTGCTCAGCTATTACCCCGACCGGCAGGATATCCCCAAAGAAATATATATCGACGAGGAATTTGACGACATGGAGCTTGTCACCCAGCTCCTGCGGGAAAAGGCAGGGCACGCGGTGAAGTTCGTGGTTCCGCAGAGGGGTCAGGGCATGGCGCAGATAGTCCTCGCGAAGAACAACGCCAGCGAGTACCTCGCGCTGCGCGTCGGCAGGACCGCAAAGGAGATAAACGCCCTTGAGGACCTCCGCGACCTGCTGGGGCTGGAAAAAATACCGCTCATCATCGAAAGCTACGATATGTCCAACTTCGGTGAGGACGGGCGCGTCGGGGGCATGATAGTCTACCGCAACGGGCGGCCGTTCAAGCCGGGCTACAGGCGCTTCAACATCAAGGACGTGGTGGGAATAAACGACTACGCCAGCATGCAGGAGGTACTGCGCAGGCGCATGCAGCGCTACCTCGACGGGGACGAAAGTTTCAGAACGCTCCCCGACCTTATCCTGCTGGACGGCGGTCAGGGGCATGTCGCAGCGGTGTCAGAGGTGTTGGTGCAGATGGGGATAAACGTCCCGCTGTTCGGTCTGGTAAAGGACAGCAAGCACCGCACCCGCGCCATCGCAAAAGAGGGCGGCGAGATAGCTATAAGCGCCAACAAGCCGCTGTTCAAGCTTCTCACCAACATTCAGGACGAGGTGCACCGCTACTCGATAACGTTCCAGCGGGTGAAGCACAAGCAGAAAACCTACGCGCTTGAACTCACGGAGGTACCCGGGATAGGTCAGGCAAAGGCGCAGGCGCTGATGACTGCATTCAGAACAAAGCAGGAAATGAAAAACGCCGCCCCCGATGAACTCAGGGCAGCGGCTAAAATAAGCGAAGAAAAAGCGCAGGAACTTTACCGGTTCATTCAGGAACGTTTCTGAGCCGAGGAGAAACACATGAGAGTAATTACCGGAACGGCGCGGGGAAGAAAACTCGTCACCGTCGAGGGCACGGAGGTAGTCCGTCCCACCACCGACGGCGTTAAGGAAGCGATCTTCAGCGCCATTCAGTTTGAGATAGAGGGCAGGACCGTGCTCGACCTTTTCGCAGGGAGCGGTCAGCTGGGCATCGAAGCGCTCAGCCGCGGCGCAAGGGAAGCGTACTTCATCGACAGCGCCGCAGTTTCCATAAAGGCGGTGCGCGAAAACCTGAAATCCACCGGGCTGGAAGCGAACGCGCGGGTGGTCAACATGCCGTTTTCAGCGTTCCTTAAAAGCACGCGCGCGACGTTCGACATCGCTATACTCGACCCGCCATACAACTACAAGATAATCCAGAAGGCGCTCCCCCACCTCGTTGACAAGATGTCCGAAAACGGCGTCATTATCTGCGAGCATGAGAGAGAATGCGTGCTCCCGCACGATATAGGCAGGTTCGAAATAGTCAAGGTGCTGCGGCATTCGCGCACCTCCGTCACGATATACCGCCCGAAGCAGGCTCCCGACGAGGACGACGGAAAGGAGCCGGAAGCATGAAGACCGCGATATACCCAGGAAGCTTTGACCCCGTGACCAACGGGCATCTCGACATAATCCAGCGCGCGTCGAAGATGTTCGACAAGCTGGTGGTCGTTGTACTTATCAACCCGCTGAAAAGCTACAGCTTCAGCATGCGGGAACGCTGCGAGTTCCTGCAGGAAGCCACAAAGGATATCCCCAATGTGGAGATAGCAAGCTTTGACGGCCTGCTCGCGGATTACTTCAACCAGCGGCAGGACGTTGACGTGATAGTAAAGGGAATTCGCGCCACGACGGATTTCGAGTACGAATTCCAGATGGCGCACACGAACAAAGATCTCAACCCCCGGGCTGAAACCGTATTCATACCGGCAAGCCTTAAGACCACATTCGTTTCATCAAGCATGGTGAAGCAGGTGGCTATGTTCGGAGGCGACCTTAGCAAGTACGTACCGTCGTGCATTCACGAGCAGATACGCACGCGGCTCACGCAGGACTTCGACGCAGCCAGGGCATTGGCACAGAAGAAATATCAGAATAAGGAAAACCGCTGAATTATCAGGAAAGGAATTTGATATCATGGAATACAACAGTCTGTTAGACCTCATCTCAATGCTCGACGAAGTAGTCAGAAAGGCGGCGCCGTTCCCGTTCGGCAAAAAGAGCCTTGTTGACGCCGCTGAAATAGACGAGATAGCCACCGAAATGCGCCTTGTTCTCCCGCGCGAGATACAGCAGGCGCAGAACATAGTCGCCGACAAGAACCGCATAATCAGCGACGCCAAGAAGGAAGCCGAGGAGATAATCCGCAAGGCGGAGCAGCAGCGCAACGCCCTCATCGACCAGAATTCCATCCTGCAGGAAGCGCGCCGCCGCGCCACCGAGGAAATAGGCACAGCGCAGAAGCGCTCCGCGCTCATCAGGAATTCCACGCAGGATTTCACCGACAAGATGCTCTCCCGCGTTGAGGAGCTCATGGTCAAGGACGTGAACGAGCTGCGTATCCTCCGCAAGACCCTCGCCAGCGGCAGCGACCTCCAGCAGGCACCGCAGGCGCAGGCACAGGGGCAGCAGGCACAGGCACAGCAGCAGGCAAAAAAATAAACCGAAACCACGAGTTTCCGAAATTCCGAATTCCGAATTACGAATTCCGAATTGAACTACGTTCTGAATTAGCCCTTTGCATTTTCTCAAAACATCAGTTGTACTGGTATTTCTGCGTCACATTCGTGTAGACCTTCTCCATGTCCGGGATTATGCCCTTGGCGCTGAAGAGTTCGGTGACTGTCACGAATTTGTAGCCCTGCTTCTGCAGTTCCGGAATGATGGTATCCAGCGCCTCTACGGTCATGGAATTGCCCTCGGCGTCGTGCAGCAGGATTATGTCGCCGTCCTTTGCCTGCTTGAGTATCATTCGAGCGCGCATTTCAGCAGTCACTCTGTCCTCCCAGTCGTTAGCGCCGATGCCGGCGATGAACGGGACGTCGATGTTGTCGAACATTATCTGGTGCACCGCGATGTACGGCGGCCGGAAGAATTTCGTGTGCTCCCCGGTTATCTCGTACACCTTTTCGTCGGTGTAGTCGAATTCGGCCTTTATCTCCTCCGCGGAAAGCTCCGTCATGTTGCTGTGCGTGCGGCTGTGGTTGTCTATCTCGCAGCCTAGGTCGTAGGCGCGTTTAACTGCCTTTGCGCTCTCGTCGTTCACGTTGTTTCCCACCAGGAAGAACGACGCAACTATGCCGTACTTCTCCAGCTTGTCTATGACTTCATTCGTGGTCGTGGCATTCGGGCCGTCGTCGAATGTCAGCGCGATGTACTTGACTTCCTCGCTCATTTCCTCGTCCTCCGTGGTGGCTGCTGCAGTTTCGTCCTGCGGGACTTCCACCGTGATATCAGCGCCTGCATCAGCCGTGCCGGAAGCTTCACCGGTAGTCTGCCCGGCGCTTTCCACCGGCGCGCTCTCCGTGCCCTCGGCGGAAGAAGCGCTGCTCCCCGCGCCGCTCACGGCAGAATTCCCACCGGAGCACGCAGTCAGCATGAGCGCCGCTGCCAGAGCCAGCGCAGCGCGTTTTATCCTGTTCGTCATATTACTTGTTACTTGACAACGATGTTCACCAGCTTATTGGGAACCGCTATCTTCTTGACGATGGTCCTGCCGTCTGTCAGTGACTTCACTTCCGGCAGGTCGAGAGCAAGCTTCTCCAGCTCGTCCTTGTCGCAGTTGACAGGGGCGTTGAAGCGCGCCTTTACCTTGCCGTTGACCTGAACGACTATCTCAACGCTGTCCTCAACGCACAGCTTCTCGTCGTATTCTACCCACTTCTGCTCGTTGAGCACGCCCTCGTAGCCCATTACCTGGTAGAGTTCCGCAGCAGGAATGCTGATTTGCGCGCTGGCAGCAGCGGCGATGAGGGCAGCAGGAATATAGGGTTTAATTCGGAATTTTGCGCACCTGGGGACGTATGGATAATGGATAAGGTAACGGGCTGCGCAAAATTAAATTCGGAATTCGTAATTCGGAATTCGTAATTAACGTATCCGCTTCGCGGATAATATTTCAAAAACTTTGACAGAAAAACCACAGGGTCGAAAGAACCACTTTCGCCCTGTGTATTTTTAGTAAATCTATTTTAGATAACGTCCCGCGGAGCGCAGACACGATGTCTGCGCAGTTGCCACAATTCCGAATTAAACAAACACTGCTTGTACCAGCACCATGTACACCACCGTGCCTGCGGCGATGGAGAGGAGCATTTGGCGCTTCCAGAGGTGGAGCGCGACGGTGACTGCGCCGGCGATAAGTTCGGGGAGTCCCCAGCTGAACCGGGTGACGTTGACGCTGCGCAGGCAGTAGACTATGAGCATCGCGAAGATCGCGCCGGGGAGCATTTTTCCGAGGTACTGCACGTATTTCGGCGTGGGCTTGTCCGGGCGGAACACCAGGAACGGCAGGAAGCGCGTCGCCATAGTCCCGAGGGTGCACATGGCTATCGTGATGATCTGTTCAGTAATGCTCAATTGCGTTCACCCGCTTTCTTTTCGACGGGCTTCCTGAAGATGGTGAGTATAAGCAGAATGCAGATCATTGTCGGCACCATGAAGTTATCCGCGCCGAAGATCAGCAGGCACGCGATACTTGAGAGCATGCCAGCCCAGGCGCTGAAATGGTGCTTTTCCTTGAGCCACTGTTCCAGAAAGATGACGATGAACATCGCGGTCATGACGAAATCCAGCCCCTCGGTGTTGAACGTGATGAGTTCCCCGAGAAGCCCCCCGATGGTGGCGCCCCCGACCCAGTAAAGCTGGTTGAGCGCAGTCACGAAGAGGTAGAACCAACCGCGGTCGCAGTCACCGGGGATATTCGCGGTGTAGTTCACGCTGAACGTTTCGTCGCACATACCATATATAAGGTAGAATTTCTTCCACCCCATGCCCTTGAACTTGTCCAGCATGGAAATTCCGTAAAACAGGTGGCGCGCCTGTATCATCAGCGAAACCAGCAGCACCTGCACCGGCGCGAACGGCGCAAGCAGCATCTGCGCCGCGAGGAACTCCAGACTGCCGCCGAATATCACCAGCGCCATTATCGTCGGGTAAACGAAGCTGAACCCATTCACGTTCATGTATATTCCGTAAGCCATGCCCAGGAACAGAAACCCCGCGAGTATAGGTATCGTCTGCGGGAATGCAGCCCTGAACGAGCGCCATATCACCGCTCTGTCGGTTTTTTTCAAGAGATCACCTCATAAAGTTACAGTCACGGGTAAATTATACTACTAAATGCGGGCTTTTTCAATAGAAAGTTTCTGAATGATATTGAACAGTTACAGGCTGAAATGAGCAATTTTCGCGCAGAAATTCCGGCGTGCAGGTGATTTGCTGTGAAAAATGCACAATAAAAATCAACAAAACGTGTGCAGATATACAAAAGTACGTCGGAAGTGAATATTTTTGAGCGAAACTACTTGAAATTGAACGATGAGTGTGTTATTATATACTCAGGACAGAGCAAAAGAGTTCATAACAGTCCAAAGATGATCATGATCAAGAGGAACAACAATGTTAACAGAAGAACGTCTACAGATAATCACCGAAACAGTCAACAGCCGCAGCAGCGTGACGATAGCGGAACTTTCGAGGATACTCGATGTGTCGCCCTCCACCGTAAAAAGAGATCTGAATATTCTCGCAGAAGCGGGTAAAATAACAAAGGTCAGGGGCGGCGCGATAGCGCTGGGAGAAAGCTTCTCGGCGATAGAGAAGAACGTGGAGGAAAAATCCGCGATATTCACCGCAGAAAAGGCTGCGATAGCGGAATACGCGGCTTCGCTTGTGGAAAACGGCGACTTCGTTTTCATCGACGCCGGCACCACCACCGAAAAGATGATAGACCACCTGCCCCAGCGGGACGTCGGCTTCGTCACCAACGGCTTCATACACGCCAAGAAGCTGGCTCAGCGCGGATTTAAGGTGTACATCACCGGCGGTGAGATAAAGGCTTCCACCGAAGCGATAGTCGGCGCTGAATGCGTGCTCACCCTCAGGAACTACAACTTCACCAAATGCTTCATGGGCACGAACGGAATTTCCCTCACCGCGGGCTTCACCACCCCGGACGTCAACGAGGCGCGGGTGAAATCCGCAGCGATGGAGAGCAGCAGAAAGGCGTATATCATGGCTGACCACTCAAAGTTCGACGAGATAAGCTCAGCGACGTTCGCACAGCTCAGCAAGGCGGAGATAATCACCGATACGCTGACAAAGAGAAAATACGCAGAATTCACAGTCATCAAGGAGGTACTGTAATGGTCTATACAGTTACATTCAATCCCGCGGTAGACTACATCGTCCACACAAAGGAACTAAGGGCAGGCGCCACCAACCGCTCCGACAGCGAGGAGATATATTTCGGCGGCAAGGGCATCAACGTTTCGATAGTCCTCAGCGAACTTGGCGTAAAGTCAAAGGCGCTGGGCTTCGTGGCAGGCTTCACCGGGGCTGCTATCGAGCGGGGAGTTTCTGAAAAGGGCATAGACGCTGATTTCGTGCACCTTTCCGGGGGATTTTCCCGCATAAACGTCAAGATAAAATCCGATGAGGAGACCGAGCTGAACGGTCAGGGTCCGAAGATACCCGACGAGGCCGTACAGCAGCTTTTCGCGAAGCTGGACGAACTGCAGGACGGCGACACGCTGGTGCTTGCGGGGAGCATTCCGTCGTCGCTGCCGTCGGATATTTACGAGCGCATTCTCGCAAGGCTTTCCGGCAGGAAGATACGCGCCGTGGTGGACGCGACGAAAGACCTGCTGGTAAAGGTGCTGAAATATCAGCCGTTCCTCATCAAGCCCAACAACTTCGAACTCGGCGAGATATTCGGCGTGGAACTCCACACCACCGACGAGATAGTGAGGTACGCTGAAAAGCTGCATGAAATGGGCGCACGCAACGTGCTGGTCTCCATGGCAGGCGACGGCGCGGTGCTCCTGGACGAAACCGGAAAGACCCACGTATGCGGCGTCTGCAGGGGCACGGTGAAGAACTCCGTCGGCGCGGGGGACTCCATGGTGGCAGGCTTCATCGCGGGCTGCGAGAAGGCCGGATATGAATACGCGCTCAAACTCGGCACAGCCGCAGGCGGCGCGACGGCGTTCTCCGAGGGACTTGCGACAAAGGAAAAGATAAACGAACTTCTGGCTCAGCTGGAATAACGGAATTAACGGGAGAAAAACACTATGAGGATAGTTGATCTGTTGAACAGGGAGAGCATTCTCCTCGGCGCGTCACCCAAGAGCAAATCCGAAGCGATAGACATGCTGGTGGACCTCCAGGTAAAGGGCGGCAATATCGCGGACCGCGAGGAATACAAGAAAGGCATTCTGGCAAGAGAAGCAATGAGCAGCACCGCTGTAGGCGAGGGCATCGCGATACCGCACGCAAAGAGCAAAGCGGTAAAGGCACCGTCCCTGGCGGCGATGACAGTACCCGGCGGCGTGGACTACGAAGCGATGGACGACGAGCCCTCCGACCTGCTGTTCATGATAGCCGCTCCGAATAACGGCGACGTTCATCTCGAGGTGCTTTCGCGCCTGATGACGCTGCTGATGGACGAGGATTTCCGCGCAAAGCTGATGGCGGCAAAGGACGTGGAGGAGTTCCTTGCGGCTGTGGACGCGGCTGAAAAGGAGAAGTACCCCGACGAGCCGAAAACCGAGAAGCCCGCTGAACAGGGCGCATACAAAGTCCTCGCGGTGACTGCATGCCCCACCGGCATCGCGCACACCTACATGGCGGCTGAAGCCCTGGAAAAGGCAGGCAAGCGCCTTGGTATCTCCATCAAGGTGGAAACTAACGGCTCCGGCGGCGCGAAGAACATTCTCACCCCCGAGGAAATAGCGGCATGCGACGGCATCATCGTAGCGGCTGACAAGTCTGTCGAGATGGCGCGCTTTGACGGCAAGAAAGTCCTGGCGACAAAGGTCGCGAACGGCATAAAGATACCCGACGAGCTGATACAGCGCATAGAAAAGGGCGACGCGCCGGTCTACCGCCACGAGGGCGGAAGCTCCGCGGCTGTAAGTTCCGGCGAAAAGGAAAGCTTCGGCAGAAAGGTGTACAAGCACCTTATGACCGGCGTTTCCAACATGCTCCCGTTCACGGTCGCCGGCGGTATTTTCATCGCGCTGGCGTTCCTGATAGACACCATCGCGGGCGCGCCGCAGGACGACAGCTTCGGTACTTTCACCGAGGCGGCAAGGTTCTTCAAGACCATCGGCGGTTTCGCGTTCAACTTCATGATACCGGTGCTGGCAGGCTATATCGGCAAGAGTATCGCCGACCGTCCCGGCTTCCTGGTGGGACTTGTGGGAGGCTATCTGGCTTCCACCGGCTCGACATTCGCGAATATCAGCGGGCAGGGCGCGATACCCTCGGGCTTCCTGGGGGCGCTGTTTGCGGGATTTGCGGGCGGCTTACTGATGCTTGGGCTTGAGAAGCTCTGCGACCGCATGCCAAAGGCGCTCAACGGCGTCAAACCGGTGCTCATATATCCCCTTGCGGGACTGGGTATCATCGCAGTAGTAATGTGCGCGATCAATCCGTTCATGGGCATGATAAACACCGGTATTTCCGACCTGCTCAGCAGCATGGGCGAGAGCAGCAAGATAATCCTCGGCGCTGTGCTGGGCGCGATGATGTCCATTGATATGGGCGGTCCGTTCAACAAGGCTGCGTATGTATTCGGCACTGCGGCTATCGCAAGCGGCAACTACGACATCATGGCAGCGGTAATGGTCGGCGGCATGGTCCCCCCGATAGCTATCGCGCTTTCCACCACGTTCTTCAAGAACAGGTGGACCGAAGAGGAGCGCAAGAGCGGCCCCGTGAACTACATCATGGGTTTGGGCTTCATCACCGAGGGCGCTATCCCCTACGCTGCGGCTGACCCGCTGAGAGTTATCCCGGCGTGCATGGTTGGCGCTGCAGTGGCAGGCGGGCTTTCAATGGCGTTCGGGTGCACGCTGATGGCTCCGCATGGAGGTATCTTCGTATTCGCAGTGGTAGGAAACTGGGCTATGTACCTGGTTTCCCTGGTGGCTGGTTCCCTGGTGGGAATGCTCCTGCTGGCGCTGCTGAAAAAGAAAAAGACGCCTGCAAAGTAAGTCATTATTCAGAACAGAAGAAAGAGATATATCGGCAGGGGGGCGCGGCGCTCCCGGAAATCTAAGGCAATACATGTGCAAAATCCAATAGATGGTCTTTGTGCGGTGTTGCCTTAATAACGGATAAGGAGAGTATCATCATGGTAACAAAGACAGTAACAGTAAAGAACGAGCAGGGCTTACACATGCGTCCGGCTGGAATCCTCGCGGCAGAGATGAAGAAATTCGCAGGCTGCACCGTAATGCTCAAAACCCCTGAGAAGTCCGCGAAAGCCACCGCAGTAATGCAGATAATGGCAGCGGGAATCAAGTGCGGCACCCAGGTCGAGATAACCGCAGACGGCGAAAACGAGCAGGCAGCGCTGGACAAGGCAGCAGAACTTTTCGAGACCGGCTTCGGAGAGTAAAGTTCAATTCGGAATTCGTAATTCGTAATTCGGAATTATTGTGCCGCTGTCGCGGCGGTATTCCGATTGTATCAATATTTTAAATCGTCCGCGACAGCGGCTCCGAAATTACGAATTCCGAATTCATAATTCCGAATTAATTTACGGGGGTGCGTTATGACTAAGTATTCCGGCAAGGGCGTATACGGCGCGGTGGCTATCGGGAAGATTTCCGTATTCCGCAAGAATGATGTAACAGTCACCCGCAGGCATATCGAGGACGCGGACGCAGAAAAGGCGCGCGTCGCAAAGGCAAAGGAGGCTGCCGCAGCGCAGCTGCAGTCCATATACGAAAAGGCGCTGAAAGAGGTCGGCGAGACCAACGCGCAGATTTTCGAGATACACATGATGATGCTTGAGGACGAGGATTACAACGAGTCCATCGAGAACATCATCGACACGCAGCACGTCAATGCGGAATACGCGGTCGCAGTCACTGCGGATAATTTCGCGGAGATGTTCGCGGCTATGGAGGATACCTACATGCAGGCGCGCTCCGCGGACGTGCGGGATATCTCCAACCGGCTGATAGCCGTGCTTTCCGGCGCGGGACAGGGCGGCGCGGAGAGTTCCGACAGCATGATAGTCTGCGCGGAGGATCTGGCGCCCAGCGAGACTGTTTCGCTGGATAAGGACAAGGTGCTGGCGTTCGTCACGGCGCATGGTTCCTCGAATTCGCACACCGCGATACTGGCAAGGAACATGAACATTCCGGCTGTTATCGGCGTGGGGAGCGCGTTCCTGAGCGAGATCTCCGCAGGGCAGACCGCGATCGTGGACGGCTACACCGGCGAGATCATCGTTGACCCGGACGAAGCCGCCATCGCGGAATACACAAAAAAACGCGCAGCGGACGAGGAAAAGAAACGGCTTCTCCAGGAACTCAAGGGCAAGGAGAACGTCACCAGGGACGGCAGGAAAATCAACATCTACGCGAATATCAGCGGCGTTGACAACATCGGCGCAGTGCTGCTGAACGACGCGGGTGGGATAGGTCTGTTCCGCAGTGAGTTCCTGTACCTCGGCAGAAACGAGCTTCCGACGGAGGATCAGCAGTTCCAGGCTTACAAGCGCGTTCTGGAGAGCATGGCGGGCAAGAAGGTCATCATCAGGACTATGGATATCGGCGCGGACAAGCAGGTGGATTACCTCGGGCTGAAAAAAGAGGAGAACCCGGCGCTGGGCTACCGTGCGATACGCATCTGCCTGACCCGGCCGGAGATTTTCCGCACGCAGCTGAGGGCGCTGTTCCGGGCTTCCGTTTATGGTAATCTCGGTATCATGTTCCCGATGATAACCAGCGTGTGGGAGGTCGAGAAGATACTTTCCATCTGCGAGGACGTCAAGTCCGAACTCAGAGCGGAGAACATAGGCTATTCCGACAAGGTGGAACTCGGAATTATGATCGAAACTCCCGCGGCTGCGCTCATCAGCGACAAGCTGGCTCCGCTGGTGGATTTCTTCAGCGTGGGTACTAACGACCTTACGCAGTACACGCTGGCGTGCGACCGTCAGAACCCGGACATCGAGCAGTTCATCGACACGCATCACGAAGCCATTCTGCGGCTCATCGAAATGAGCGCCCGGAACGCCCACAAACACGGCGCGTGGATAGGCATCTGCGGTGAACTCGCGGCTGACACGTCGCTCACTGAGGAATTCCTGCGCATGGGCATCGACGAGCTTTCCGTTTCGCCGACGTTCGTGCTGAAAGTCCGCGAAGCAGTAAGGAACATAGGCTAAGGAAATATCAGGGCTTGCGGAAAGGCGCCTTTTAATGAGGAATTCCAACAGTCCGGAACTTATTCAACTGGTTATGCCCCCGCTTTTCAGCGGGGGCATAACTTATACATAAAAACCGACGACAGTCTAATTTTAAAATTCCGCTTGCATATTGGCAGATTATATGGTACAATAACTTTGTACGCACTGCGGAAGTCCGCAGCTTTCAGTTTTTCAGATGCAGTATGGCACCCGTGTCTTGCGATACTGCGGGAAAGGATTATGTATTATGATAGTAAAACCCAAGGTCAGAGGATTTATATGCACAACGGCTCACCCGGTGGGCTGCGAGGCAGTTGTGAAGTCTGAGATAGAGTATGTCAGGTCCAGAAAGGCAGAGGATAACGGCTTCAAGCCGAAGAAGGTGCTGGTTATCGGCAGCTCCATGGGATACGGACTTGCGAGCCGTATCGCGCTGGCGTATTCCTGCGGGGCAGCGACCCTCGGCGTGATGTTCGACCGTCCTGCCAGCGGCAACAAGACAGGCACCTCCGGCTGGTACAACACAAAGGCATTCGAGAAGTTCGCGCAGGCTGACGGGCTGTATGCAAAGACAGTCAACGGCGACGCGTATTCCGACGAGTGCAAGAAGGAGGTAATCGACCTCATAAAGTCCGATTTAGGCAAGGTTGACGCCGTTATTTACAGTCTTGCGGCTCCGAGGAGAACTGTCGGGGACGTGACATATTCCTCCGTGCTCAAAACCACGGGCGAAGCCTACACCAACAAGACCATCGACCTCAGGAACAACACCGTTTCCGAAGTGACCATAGAGCC
Source organism: Eubacterium sp. CAG:786 (assembly GCA_000432175.1). Lineage (GTDB taxonomy): Bacteria > Bacillota > Clostridia > Oscillospirales > Ruminococcaceae > CAG-115. The sequence goes on along the minus strand of HF989485.1, from coordinate 5,786 downwards.
TGCCACCGAGGAAGAGATAACCGCTACCGTCAAGGTAATGGGCGGTGAGGACTGGGCGGCATGGATAGACGCACTGAAAGCAGCAGACGCAATTGAGGACAACGCCGTTACCGTTGCCTACTCATACATCGGTCCGGAGCTGACCCACCCGATGTACTTCGAGGGTTCCATAGGCAGAGCGAAAGCGCATCTGTTCCAGACCTCGAAGGAGATAACCGAGAAATACTCCGCAGACGGAATAAAAGCGTACATCTCCGTCAACAAGGCGCTGGTAACACAGTCTAGCGCGGCTATCCCGATAGTACCGCTGTACATCTCCATTCTGTACAAGGTTATGAAAGAAAAGGGAGTGCACGAGGGCTGCATCGGGCAGATGTACCGTCTTTTCGCTGAGAAGCTCGGCGCAGACGGAAAGCCCGTATCCGGCGCAGTTGACGCAGAGGGAAGAATACGTCTTGACGACCTGGAGATGAGACCGGAAATTCAGGACGAGGTAACGAAGCTCTGGAATATCCTTAACGCCGATAATTTCAGGCAGTACACCGATATTGACGGCTACTGGAAGGACTTCTACGAGCTCTTTGGTTTTGGAATAGACGGGGTAGATTACGACGCAGACGTCGAAGTTTAATTCGGAATTCCGAATTACGAATTAAGAATTCCGAATTGGATTTTCTCCCCGTTTTTCCCGGAGAGTAATTTATGCTATTTTACAGACAAAAAAAGAATGAACAGACGGACGCGCTGCACCATGAGTACGGTCTGCTCAGCAACTGCGGGTACATCATGCGGG